>NZ_JBFAOF010000399.1:0-6155 GCF_040675125.1 Spirillospora sp. NPDC049652
GCCGCGACCAGCTCGCACGCCAGCACCACCCGGTAGGCCGCCACCGCCTCGCCGGTCGCCCGCGCCGACTGCGTCGCGAACCCCGCGTGCTCCTCCACCCCGCGCGACAGCACCGCGCCGCCGAGCGACGCCGGGGCCGCGTGCCGCCGCACGTCCGCGAGCGCCGAGTGCGCCACGTACTCCAAGATCATGATCCCCGAGGCCGCCTCCGCGTCCGCCTGGAACGGCCGCAGCCCCGTGAACGACGGCTCGGTCAGCGTGCCCAGCCGGGCCGCCCCGAGCGCCCCGGTCTGGAACAGGGCGAGCCGCGCCGCGTCCAGCGCCAGGCCCGTCCCGGCGATGTGGAAGTTGCCGTTGTGCCAGACCTCCGCGTCCGCGGCGTCCACCAGCGGGTTCTCCGCCGCGCTGTTGACCATCCGGGTGACGGCCGTCTCCGCGTACCGCGCCGCCTCCAGCGCGGGCGCGTGGACCTGCGGAAACGCCCGGTACCCGTACGGGTCCTGGATGCGGGCCGGGGTCTCGTGCTCGTAGGCCAGCAGGCTCCGCACCGCGGCGGCCACCCCCGCCTGCACGGGCTGGGCCCGGTGCACGGCGGGCGCGTACGGCTCCCGCGCCCCCCGCACCGCCAGCAGCGACAGCGCCGCCACCATCACCGACGCGTCCAGGCCCGTCCGCAGGTCGGTGAGCGCGAGCGCCGCCTCGCCGAGCGTCGCCGCGTTCGAGCTCATGAAGGCCAGCGCGTCCGCCGAGTCCAGGGCGAAGTGCGGGCCGCGCGCGAGCCCGGCGTCGGGACTGGCCGAACCGCCGCCGTCCGCCCCGCCGTCCAGCCACGACCGCTCGCCGATCAGGCACAGCGCCGTGGACGCCAGCGCCGTTAGGTCCCCGGTGCCGATCGCCCCGTACACCGGGACCGGCGGCAGCACGTTCAGGTTCAGGGCGTCCGCGAGCGCCGCCAGCACGCCGGGATCGACCCCCGAGCCGCCCGCCGCGATCTGGTTCGCCCGGACGACCAGCATCGCCCGCACGACCTCCGGCCGCAGCAGCGGCCCGGCCCCGGCCGCGTGGCTGCGCATCAGCCGCAGGCCGTGCGCGTCCGCGTCCTCCCACTCGACCTCCACGGCGCGGTTCGCGCCCACCCCGGTCGTCCGGCCGTACACCGGCCGCCGCCCGGCGACGCGCCGCGCGGTGTCCCACGCGTCACGCGCCCGCTTCCGGCCCGTGTCCGATATGGCGATCATCACGTCCCCGCGCGCCGCGCGGGTGACCAGATCGCAGGTGAGGGACGTCCCGTCGAGCTCGATCCGGCTGTGCACCACGGCGCTGCGCCCCTTTCTCGTGTTTTCAGGTCGATAACATCGGGTGTTCTCGGGTTGACCCGGCCGGGCCCGTGCCGGAGATTGTCGGTTGTTTAAGGTTGGGTGGATGCCGGTACCGATCACCCACTTGCCAACGAACGGAACGGCGTCGCGGCGACGCCCGGACAGGACGTGACTCGCTTGATCACCTTCACGGGCGTGACGAAGCGCTACCCGGACGGAACCGTCGCGGTCCGCGATCTCGACCTGGAGATCCCCGCCGGCCGGATCACCGTGCTGGTGGGGCCGTCCGGCTGCGGCAAGACCACCACCCTGCGCATGGTCAACCGGATGATCGACCCGTCCGAGGGGACGATCACCGTGGACGGCCGCGACATCCGCGAGGTGGACCCGCCCAAGCTCCGCCGCGGCATCGGCTACGTCATCCAGCAGGCCGGCCTCTTCCCGCACCGAACGATCATCGACAACATCGCCACCGTGCCCTACCTGCTCCACCAGGACAAGAAGCAGGCCCGCGAACGTGCCCTGGAACTGATGGAACGCGTCGGCCTCGACCCCGCGCTCGCCAAGCGCTACCCGGCCCAGCTCTCGGGCGGGCAGCAGCAGCGCGTCGGCGTGGCCCGCGCGCTCGCCGCCGACCCGCCGATCATGCTGATGGACGAGCCGTTCAGCGCCGTGGACCCCATCGTCCGCGCCCAGCTCCAGGACGAGTTCCTCCGCCTGCAGAGCGAGGTGGAGAAGACCATCGTCTTCGTCACCCACGACATCGACGAGGCCGTGAAGCTCGGCCACCGCATCGCGGTCTTCCAGGTCGGCGGCGTCCTCGCCCAGTACGCCACCCCGGACGAGCTGCTCGCGAACCCCGCGGACGACTTCGTCCGCGACTTCCTCGGCGGCGACCGCGGCATCCGGCGGCTCCGGTTCGTCCAGGAGCTCGACGCCGAGGCGGCGGCCGAGCGGACGTCCGCCGCCCCGCCCGGCGGCGCCTCCGGACCGGCCGCTCCGCCGCAGGACGGCCGGGCCGCGGCGGCGGGCGAGCGGTGAGCGCCGTGCCCGCCCTGCTCGCCCCGGTCGCGGTCGGCGACAGCGGGGAGCCGCTGATCCGCTGGGACTGGATCGGCCGCAACTCCGACATCATCACCGAGCACCTCACCGACCACCTGGTCCTGTCGATCGTCCCGGTGCTGCTCGGCCTGGCGGTCTCGCTGCCGATCGGCCTGCTGTGCGCCCGCTACCGCTGGCTGTACGCGCCGGTCGTCGGGATCACCAGCGTGCTCTACGCCATCCCGGCGATCGCGCTGTTCGTCGTGCTGGTCGCCTTCACCGGCCTGACCCGCACCACCGTGATCATCCCGCTCACCCTCTACACCCTGTCGGTGCTGGTCCCCGCCGTCGTGGACGGCATGGACTCGGTGCCCGAGCACGTCCGGCAGGCGGCCACCGCGATGGGCTTCGGCACGCTGCGGCGGCTCGTCCAGGTGGAGCTGCCGATCGCCGTCCCGGTCGTCATGGCGGGCCTGCGCGTCGCCACCGTCTCCAACATCAGCCTCGTGTCGGTCGGCGCGCTGATCGGCGTCGGCGGCCTCGGCGAGCTGTTCACCGACGGCTTCAACCGCGACTTCACCACCCCGATCATGGTCGGCATCGCGCTGATCATCGCGCTCGCGGTCGCCGCGGACGTGCTGCTGCTGGTCCTCCAGCGGCTGCTGACGCCATGGGCGCGAGCGGGCGCGGGGAAGCGCGCGGCACGCCGCGCCGCGCGCGCCGAGCTGGCCCAGCCCGAGGAGGCCGCCCTGTGAACGCCATCCTCGAAGCGATCCGGTGGTTCTTCCACGGCCAGCAGTGGCACGGGACCGACGGCATCCCGCACCGGCTGACCGAGCACCTCTGGTACTCCGGCCTCGCCTTCCTGATCACCGTCGCGATCGCGCTGCCGCTCGGGCTGCTGCTCGGCCACGTCCGGCGCGGGAAGGCCGCCTCGTTCTTCGGCTTCTCGGTCATCGCGTCCGCCAACGGCGCGCGGGCCCTGCCGACCCTCGGCCTGCTCATCCTGGCCGTGCTGGTCACCTCGTCCAGCCTGGTGCCGACGCTGATCCCGCTGATCGTCCTCGCGATCCCGCCCGTCCTGGTGAACGCCTACACCGGCGTCCAGCAGGTCGAGCCGGAGCTGCGGGACGCGGCGGAGGGCATGGGCATGACCGGCACCCAGGTGCTCTGGCGCGTCGAGGCCCCGGTGGCGCTGCCGCTGGTGCTGCTCGGCCTGCGCACCGCCGCCATCCAGATCGTCTCCACCGCGACCATCGCCGCCTACGTCGGCCTCGGCGGGCTCGGCCGGTTCATCGTGGACGGCCTGAAGCGGCAGGAGTACTCCAGCACCGCGGGCGGCGCGATCCTGGTCATCCTGCTGGCCTTCCTCATCCAGTTCGTCTTCGCCCTGCTGCGCCGCCTGGCGGTCTCCCCGGGGCTGCGGCGCACCTCCTGACACCCGGTCACCGAAGAACACCGAACACCACTGAAGATCATTGAAGTTGACGCTGATGCACCGATGGTTCCGGTCGAAAGGACTCTTTCCGATGTTCTCCAAGATGCGCGGCGCCGCCGTGCTGCTCGTGGGCGCGCTGGCGCTGTCGGCCTGCGGTGGCGGCGGCGATGACGACAAGAACCCGCTGGGCGGCTCGTCCGGCGGCGGTGGCGGCGGCGGCACGCTGGTGATCGGCACCGCCGACTTCCCCGAGAGCCAGGCCCTCGGCGAGGTCTACGCCCAGGCGCTCAGCGCCAAGGGCATCAAGGCCACGACCAAGGTCGCCGGAACGCGCGAGGCGTACTACAAGGCCATCCAGTCCGGCCAGCTGGCGATCGTCCCCGAGTACAACGGCAACCTGCTGCTGCACGTCGACCCGAAGGCGACCGCCGCCACGACGGCGGACGTCAACGCGGCGCTCGGCCAGAAGCTCCCGTCCTCGCTCGGCGTCCTGGACTCGGCCAAGGCCGAGGACAAGGACTCGGTCGTGGTCACCAAGGAGACCGCCGACAAGAACCACCTGAAGACGATCGCCGACCTCAAGCCGATCGCGGCCAACACGGTCTTCGGCGGCCCGTCGGAGTTCAAGACCCGCGTCTCCGGCCTGGTCGGGATCAAGCAGAAGTACGGCCTGGAGTTCAAGGAGTTCAAGTCCCTGGACACCGCCGGGCCGATCACCGTCGCGCGCCTGAAGCAGGGCCAGATCCAGGCGGCGAACCTCTTCTCCACCGACGCGGCGATCACCAAGAACAACTTCGTCGCCCTGGAGGACCCGAAGAACGTCTTCCCGGCCCAGAACGTCACCCCGCTGATCTACCGCGCGAAGGTCAACGCCGACGCCCAGGGCGTTCTCAACGCCATCGCGGCCAAGCTCACCACCCAGGACCTCCTCGACATGAACAGCAAGATGTCCGTGGACAAGGCCGAGCCGCGCGACGTCGCGAAGGACTGGCTGAAGAAGGCCGGCATCGCCTCCTGAAACACCTGAGAAAATGGCCCGCGCCGGTGGTGCGGGCCTTTTCCTTCCCTGCCGAAGGTCAGGGTGAGCGGCCACCCAAGCGGGTGGTGAGGTCGGCGGCGGTGCGGCGGACCTCGGCGGCGAGGTCGGGCCAGGTGTCGTCCGGGCGGGTCTCGCGGCGGAAGGTGACGGTGATCGCGGCCGTGGGGTGGCCGGTGTGGTCGAACGAGCAGGCGGCGATGGACGCGTACCCCTCGGTGACCTGCCCGTCCTCGGCGGACCAGCCGCGCCGGGCGTCCGCGGCCAGGACGCGGCGCAGCTCGCGCAGGGACGCCGGGCCGCGGCCGGTGCGGTCCACCAGCGGGCCGGGGAACAGGGCGCGGACCTGCGCGGCGGGCAGGTGCGCGAGCATCGACAGGCCGCTCGCGGTGAGCTGGGCGGGCAGCCGGACGCCGACGTCGGTGACCAGCGGGGCCCGCCGCCGCGCGGGCTGCTCCTTCAGCAGGTAGAGGACCTCCGCGCCGTGCAGGACGCCGAGCTGGGCGACGTCGCCGGTGCGGTCGACCAGGCGGCGCAGCAGGGGGCGGGCGAGCCGTTCGAGGGGGCCGTGCCGCAGGTAGGCGGAGCCGATCTCGAAGGCGGCGACGCCGAGGCCCCAGCGGCGGTCCTCCGGGACGTAGGAGACGAAGCCGTCCTCGGCCATGGCCGTGAGCAGGTGGTAGGTGGACGAGCGGGGCAGCCCGAGCCGGCCGGCGATGGCGGAGGCGGGCAGCGGCCCCGCCGACTCGGCGAGCAGCCGGAGCACGGCGAGCGCCCGGCGCGCCGCCGGGACCTGGCCGCCTCCGGCGCCCGGACTCGTGGTCATCCGCCCATTGTCTCGTATCCCAGACAGTAGGGGCCGCGCGCGGGTCGCCGGGGCGCGGTCCGGGCGCTGCAATGGGGGTATGAGTTTCGGCATGGGGGACACAGAGATCCAGGTCGGACCGGAACCGCTGACCTTCGCGGAGGTCGTCGCGGTGGCCCGGGACGGCGCGCGGGTCGCGCTGACCGACGAGGCGCTGAAGGCGATCACCGAGTCGCGGGCCGCGATCGAGGAGCTGGCGTCCCGCCCGACGCCGGTCTACGGGGTCTCCACGGGGTTCGGGGCGCTCGCGACCCGGCACATCGCGCCGGAGCTGCGCGCCCAGCTCCAGCTCAACATCGTGCGCTCGCACGCCGCCGGGTCCGGCCCGGAGGTCGAGCGGGAGGTCGTCCGGGCGCTGATGCTGCTGCGCCTGCACACCCTCGCGACCGGCCGGACGGGCGTCCAGCCCGAGACGGCGAAGGCATTCGCGGCGCTGCTGAACGCGGGCATCACCCC
>NZ_JBFAOF010000400.1:0-6125 GCF_040675125.1 Spirillospora sp. NPDC049652
CGGTCAACTCATGCCGTCGCACCACGACACACCATCAACCCACAACCCAAGATCCACCTCAGCAGAACACCAAGATCTGCCGGACACGGCCTAGGGGTCTGCCCATCGCTTCCCGGTTACGGCTTCAGCGACAAGCCGGCCGCGCCGGGGTGGGGGATCGAGCGGATATCCGATGCGTGGTGCGAGCTGATGGCCCGGCTCGGCTACCGGCGGTTCGGCGCCCAGGGCAGCGACTGGTGCACCAAGGGCGGCCACTTCGCGGCGTTCGAGCAGCCGGCGTTGTTCGTCAACGAGGTCCGGTCATTCTTCCGGCTGGTCCGCTGATGGTCACCCGTACTCGGTAAGCGGCTGGCTAAAGATCAACAAGTGCCCATCGGGTGTCCGTACGTTGAAGTCGCGCATCCCGTAGGGCCGGTCAGCCAGTGGCTCGACGATGTCGGCGCCGCGGGCGCGCAGCTCGTCGTGGCAGGAATCGACGTCGTCGACGACAACCGTCACCCTGGCCGGGCCGACGCTGCTTTCGGCGTACAGGTGGAACTCGGCGGTGTCACGGATCACGGCCGCGTAGCTAGGTGGGGTCTCCCAGGTGAATATGGTGTCGAATCCGAGCACGTCCGTGAAGTACGACCGCGCTGCCTGCACATCTCTGCACGGCAGCATGGGAACCGCCACCCGCATGACCATTTCGTCACCTTACCTGACTTTGGCTCAAGATCGCTGATCTTGGGTAGGGTGCTGGTTGTTGAGCTGCGGTTTCGTCGTGTGAACGGCGAAAATCTGCGCACCAAGCGGCCGGTTCTAGGCTGTCTCTCGTAGCGTATGTGCGCACGGTGAAAACGGCGTCGGGGGCCAGGGCGGTGCAGATCGTGCACTCCTCGCGTCGCGGGTCGCGGGACATCGAGCACATCGGCTCGGCGCATGACGATGCGGCGTTGGAGGCGCTCAAGGCGGTGGCGAGGCAGCGTCTGGCTGTGGGGCAGCCCGAGCTCGACTTTGGCCCGGACTTCGCGGCGTTGCAGGCCGGCAGTGGTGCTGGTGGTGGGCCGCTTGCGATCACGTCGTCGCGGATGGGGTACCTGTGGGACGCGCTCGGCCACGCCTACCAGCTGTTGGGGTTCGAGGAGGCCGCTGGTGGTGACGAGGTGTTCCGATTACTGGTGCTGGACTGGATCGAGGACCACCGCACCAGGCTGGAACACGCGCGGAGGCTCCTGAGGCAAACCAACCCTTGAGCAGCGGGTCCGCCTGTCCGCCCGCATAGTCCTGCCGTGATGGATGCCCCGCCCGCAAGAACAACCAGCTCAAAGCATGCGGAGTGTGAGCCGTGGCTGTGGCTTGGACTTTCGCCAGCCAGGGCTCACGCCTCCGACTGTGCGCCGCTTTCCCTCTTCACGCAGGTGAGCAGCTCAGCGAAGGACGCTGGGGCGAACTGCACATGGCCGAGGTCTGGGGCTTTGCTGTCACGCACTGCGATTTGCTCGCGCAGGGCCGCGACCTCCATGCAATGTCCACCAGCGTGGTCGCTGTGCGACGACTTGCGCCACTGCCCCTTCACGCTGTGGATTCTGCGATGTCCTCTTGCCTCACGCGAGCGAGCAGAAAAGCCAGCGTCTCACGCGGTAGCACGAGGTGACCGGTGCTCGGAGCCTTGCTGTCACGGACGCCGAATCCCATCGGAAGGACAGCCAGCTCAACGCAATCCGAGTTCGAGCCATGACTGTAGCTGGACTTTCGCCACTGAATGCTCACGTCAACAACTCCTGCGCTCGTCGCAACTTCTCTCTCGTCTCCCCGCGTGAGAGTGCATCCGCACCGATCAGGTTAAACATGTCCGAAATTCGCCCGACCTCGACGGAGTCACTCGTCAGTCTGCCACCGGCGGCAGCTTCTGTGTAGGCGGCCTTCTCCCGTCCAATCGAGATTTCCTTGAACGAGCCCCTCAGGCCCGGGTGATATCCCGCCGACCGGGGGACGATCCGCAGGACGACCCAGGGCATCACTGAGAGCTCTTCAAGTTTGGCGAGCTGCTCACGGGCGACGGCTGGACCCCCTACTGGGCGCTCGATGATCTCCTCTTCCAGCAAGAACCACAAACGAGGAGGGTTGGGCCGCCTGAGGCGTTCCTGTCGCTGCATACGCAGCCGAACCTCACCTTCCACGTCCGGCTCGCCCAACGCCGTGAACACGGCTCTCGCATAGTCCTCGGTCTGGAGGAGGCCGGGAATGATGTTGCACTCGTAGCTGCGGATCACGTCGGCCTTGGCTTCCAGGTCCAGGTGGGCCTTGAACCAAGCTGAGTCGTGGTGGCCCTTCGCGTGGCGGAGGAGCCACTGGATGAGGGCGCCGGTGTCGTAGAGCTCGTCCAGCTTCTTGGCCTGCCACTCGTCGGGACGCCGGAGAGCCGACTCCCAGTGGGAGACGGTCTGGCGTGCGGCGTTCACGTACCTGCCCACGGCCGCGCACGAGTAGCCGTGCTTGATGCGCAGAAAGTGCAGGTGGACGGCCAGAGCATGAGCGATGGAGCCTTCGGGGTCGAGCGTCTCCCGTCGCAGCATGGCGCACCTTTCGTGACGATCTTGTCTCCAGTGGCTACGGATTCGTGGTCACCGTAAGCACGGAGGGTCACGCTCGTCTGGAAGTCACACAAAGAGACGAGACCAAAACGGTGGGTGATCTTCATGGGTGGGCGCGCGCGGGATCTTCCGTTCGGTGGGGCGTGCCTCTGGGAGCTGCCGCCCGACGCCCTGGGCGCGGGACGGGCTCGGGGGCTGGTGGGTTCGGTGATGTCCGAGGTCGGCTTCGAACGGTCCGTGGTCGAGGACGCGATGCTCGCGGTCAGTGAGCTGGCGACCAACGCCTACCGGCATGCGGGCGGGTCCGTTGAGCTGTGGATCTGGGCCCGGACCCGGCCTCGGGCCGAGCTCGTCGTCTCCGTCTTCGACGGGAACCGGGCCTCCCTGCCGGAGGCGCAGGCCGGAGACCTGCTCGACGAGACCGGCAAGGGGCTGGGGATCGTCGCGGCGGTCGCCTCGGAGTGGGGGTGTCATCTGTCGCGGTCGCGGCTTTCCAACACCGTGGTGCCGGGGAAGGCCGCGTGGTTCGTCCTTCCCCTGCCGGAGCGGTGGCCTCGGCCTCCCTGGCAGGTGCCGCCCGGGGTCGCGGCGGGACGGTTGGTAGAGGCCCTCAGCGATCGCGGGTTGCGCGCGGTGAGGTCGAGCGACAGCTCCGGTGTCTCGCTCGTCTCGGTGCACAGACTCAACGTCTGGGTCTGCCCGCTGACGTTCTCCTGGCGCGGAACGGACGGCGTCTACGTGCGGCAACCGCTCATCGACCTGCAGGAAGCCGCGGAAGGGGTCGTCCGGACGGTGGAGGCGCACGCGGCCGAGGCGGGGGTTTTCCCCACCGGGAAGTCTGGGGGTGGCTGCGATGCGCCCGGGGACGGGGGCGCGGTGGGATCTCGATCATGAATTCAACGATCTTTCGGCGCGCCCGGCTTCCCTTGGCGGGTGCGGTCGTGCTCGCGCTGGCCGGCGGGACGGCCACGGCCATCGCCAAGACGCCGGATAAGTCCACCCCCGCCTGGACGCAGAGTTGGGGCGCGGCGATGCAGCGTCCGATCGCCGGGGACGAGGACTCCGGCCAGAACTGGTCCATGGAGGGCTTCTCGAAGCAGACGCTCCGGCAGGTGGTGCGACTGAGCAGTGGCGGGACGCGGGTCCGGGTACGAATTTCCAACCTGTACGGCAAGAACCTGCTCAAGGTGGACGCGGCGGCGGTCGCCCGGTCGGCGGGCGGGGCGAAGGTGTGGCCGGACAGCAGCGTGCGGCTGACGTTCGGCGGACGGTCCGCGCCGGTCGTCCGGCCGGGCGCGGAGGCGGTCAGCGATCCGGTGCCCCTGAAGACCGCGCCGCTGGAGAAACTGGCGATCACGCTGCGGTTCAGCGCGCCGACCGGACCCGCGACGTTCCACCGGTTCGGCGGACGTCCCGCCTTCCTCGCGTCGGGCGACCACCTGACGGACGTCGGGTCCGCGGCCTACACGAAGAGCACGGACTCCTCCTACTTCCTCTCCGGCGTGGACGTCGCCGGGGGCCGGAGCGCCGGGACTGTCGTGGCGTTCGGGGACTCGCTGATCGACGGCGTCGGGGCCACGACGGGCGCGGACTCGGCGCTGCCCGACCTGCTGGCCGAGCGGCTGTCCGGGTCGTCCCGTCCGCTCTCCGTGGTCAACGCGGGCATCGGCGGCAACCGGCTGCGGCACGACTCGCCGTGCTCCGGCGAGAAGGCCACGGCGCGGTTCCAGCGGGACGTGCTGGACCGGCCCGGCGTGCGGGTCGCGATCGTCCACCTGGGCGCGAACGACCTGCGCGAGACCCCCGGCGACCCGTGCCTCGGAAACACCGGCCCCTCGACGGCGGTGCAGGTCATCGAGGCGCAGAAGGAGCTGGTCAAGGCGGCGCACGCGCGCGGGGTGAAGGTCGTCGGCGCGACGATCCTGCCGATGCGGTCGGCGCTGTTCCCCGTGTGGTCGCCGACGGTCGAGAAGGCGCGCGTCGCGGTCAACAAGTGGATCCGGACGAGCCGCACCTTCGACGCCGTCCTCGACGTGGACCGGGCGATGGCCGACCCGGCCGCCCCGGACCGTCCCCTGGTCGCGTACGTGTACGAGGACGGCCTGCACCCGAACGACGCGGGATACCAGCCGATCGCGCGGGCACTGCCGCGCCTGCCCCGCTGACGGTCCTTCGGACCGCGGCGGTCAGCGGGCGGCGGGGACGGCGGCGTTGATGAGCTGCTCGGCGGTGAAGTGGGCCTTGTGCACCGCGTCCTCGACGTTGCCGAGGGCGTTGGTAGAGATCGCACCCTCGTACACCAGGAGCAGCTGATCGGTGAGGAGAGCGGGGTCTGGGGCCCCGCTCTCCTGCGCGAGCTGGAACACGCAGTCGCGCAGGGCGCTCTTGTACGCCTGGACGACCGCGCGCGCCGGGTGGTCGGGTTCGGCGAGCTCGGCGAGGGCGTTGACCATGGAGCAGCCGCGGAAGCGGGACTGGGACGTGGCCCATTCGGACAGCGCGTCGAAGACGGCGAGCAGGCGGGCGCGCGGGTCGTCGCCGGCGGCGTCGATGGCCCGGTGGAGGCGGAGCTGCCAGCGGGTCTCGCGGCCCTCCAGGTAGGCCATGATCAGCGCCTGCTTGCCGCCGAAGTGCTTGTAGAACGTCATGCGGGCGACCCCGGCGGTCTCGATCACCGCGTCCACACCGGTCGAGTTGATGCCGTGGGCGTAGAACAGCTCGTCGGCGGCGTCGAGGATGCGGCGGCGGGCGGGGGGCGTGGGAGTGTCGTCAGCCATGTGATAGGACCATATAGAACGTTCCGTCTACCTTCAAGGGGACCTCGTGGACTACGCGCTGACCGTCCGGATCGAGGAGCCGTTCGCGCGGGCCGTGCCCCGGGTCCGGGACGCGCTGAAGGACCAGGGGTTCGGCGTGCTGACCGAGATCGACGTCCAGCGCACGCTGCGGGAGAAGATCGGGGCGGAGGTCGAGGAGTACCTGATCCTCGGCGCGTGCCACCCGGCCCTCGCGCACCGCGCGCTGGAGACCGACCGCCGCATCGGCCTGCTGCTCCCCTGCAACGTCGTCGTCCGGGCCGACGGCGACGAGACCGTCGTCGAGGCGCTGGACCGGCAGACCATGGTCGGCGTCACCGAGCGTCCCGGCCTCCAGCCGGTCGCCGACGAGGCGGGCCGCCGCCTCACCGCCGCCCTCGCGGGTCTCACCGTCTGACCTCTCATCGACACGGACGCCGTGGCGCAGCAGCGTCGCGGCGTTCTCCGCGTTCCAGGTGCCGGTCCGCGGGAGTGCTGGCCAGTCGTGGACAACCCACCGGTAGGGGGTTGATTGCGCACTTCGCGATGAGGGGCGGCGGCCGGGACGGTCACTCGCGGTCACCGGCGGGTTGACCGGGCGGGCGGACGGTTCCTACGTTGACCATGAAAGAAAGGTTCGGCAACTCCAAGCGAAAGGTCGCTTCTTGACCGAGCACGGGAAGGCCGTCACGGACCTCGACCGCGAGCGGGCGCTGCGCAGGCCGCCGTCGCCGAACAGGCGGCCCGACCCGGCGCA
>NZ_JBFAOF010000401.1:0-6114 GCF_040675125.1 Spirillospora sp. NPDC049652
GTTCCACACCCGCAACCACGACCACGACGTGGTGCTGGAGATCGAGCAGGGCGAGGCCGAGCTCGTGACCAGCGCCACCGGAGCGCCCGTGCCCCTCGCCAAGGGGGACGCGGTGCTGGTGCCGGCCGGCCGCGTCTACGGCGTCCGGGCCCGCTCCGACGCCTCGACCCACCTCCTCCACCCCGTCCGGACGGAGTCATGAGCCGCATCCTGGTGATGGACCTGCGCGAGCACAACACCGTGCTCGCCGGCCACGACCGCTACTTCCTGCTCGTCGGCGCGGACAAGCGGACCCACCTGGTCCGCGACTGGTGCCCGCACCGCGGCGGACCGCTCAGCCTCGCCCGGGTGACCCCCGACGGCCGCCGGCTGAGCTGCCCCTGGCACGGCACCAAGGTCGGCGTCGCGGCCGTCCGGCGCACCGGGGTCCCCATGGTGCGCAGCGGCGACGAGGCCATCGTGGTGCTCCCGGACACCCCCGAGGACGTCCCCGTGACGCTGGTCCACAAGCGGATCCTGGCCAACCTTCCGCCCGAGGCGGTCGAGCCCTGCGAGGGAGAACGATGAGCGAAGACGTGCACGAGGTCGTCCTCCCGGCGGACGCGACCGGCGCCGTGGACCGGGAGGTGGCCGAGTTCGTCCGGCGCGGTCAGGCGCTGCACGAGTCCGGCCGGTTCGAGCAGGCCATCGAGGAGTTCGAGCTGGCGCTGGCGCTGGAGGCGCACAACCGCGAGGCGCTGCTCGGGCACAACCGGGCGGTCCGCCGGCACGTCCCCCGCTGGCACTGGGAGATGCTGCACGACCGGGAGCGCGCCGAGCTGTACGACCGGGCGATCCGCCAGGTCGTGGGGCCGGACCGGCGGGTGCTGGACATCGGCACCGGCACCGGGCTGCTGTCCATGATGGCCGCCCGCGCCGGGGCCCGCGAGGTGACCGCGTGCGAGGGGCAGCCGGCCGTCGCGGCCGTCGCCGAGCAGATCATCCGGACCGCGGGCCACCACCAGGCGATCACCGTGGTGCCGAAGCGGTCGACCGCGATGCGGGTGCCGGCGGACATGCCCGCCCGCGCCGACGTCCTGATCACCGAGACCATCGACTGCGCGCTGCTCGGCGAGGGCATCCTCGCCACCATCGCGCACGCCCGCGAGCACCTGCTCACCGAGGACGCGCTGATCCTGCCGTCCGCCGGCCGGGTGTTCGCGCAGCTGGTCGAGAGCGAGTCGCTGTTCCGCAAGAACCACGTCGGCGAGCTCTACGGCTTCGACCTGTCGGAGTTCAACCGGCTCTCCTCGATGGAGTACTTCGACTCGCGGCTGCGCAACCACCAGTGGCGGCCGCTGTCGGAGCCGATGGAGATCTTCGCCTTCGACTTCTACCGCGACGGCCCGGACGAGCGGCGGGCCGAGTTCGTGGTGTCGCCCACGGCCGAGGGCAGCTGCCACGCGATCGTGTTCTGGTTCGAACTCGACCTGGTCCCCGGGATCGGGCTCACCAACGCCCCCGGCAACCCCGACTCGCACTGGAAGCAGGCCGTCCAGTGCCTGCCCGAGCCGCTGCAGGTGCGGCCCGGCGGTGAGCTGCTGCTCGACGCCCGGCACGACGGCGCGAGCATCCACTTCACCGCCGTCAGCATGGAGGAGACGGCCGGCGTGGCGGATGCGGCGGGCATGGCGGATGCGGCGGGCATGGCGGAGCCGGCGGGGATGGCGGAGCCGGCGGGCGCGGGGGAGGCGACGCCATGACCGTCCTCGACGAGTACGGCGCGGTGCCGATCTTCCGGCCCGGCCCCGAGGTCTACCTGGACGCCAACCCCTACCGCCGGCCGCTCGGGCCCGCGGTGGACGGGGACTTCGCGCGGCCGGCGACCGAGGCCGGGTTCCTCAGCCACCGGCACCTCGTCGCGAGCCGCGTCCTCTGCAACACCTACGAGAGCGAGATGGTGCTGCTCCCGGAGGGCGGGGTGGGGCCGGTCAAGGCCGACTTCGACCTCTTCTACGGCACCGAGGTGCGGCGGCTGCACGACGCGCTGCGCCCGTCCCTGGAGCGCTACTCGTTCGCGTTCCTGGAGGAGCTCCCCGCTCCGGAGGTCCGCACCGTCGAGGAGCTGGAGGCCTACTTCCTCGGCGAGGTCGAGGGGGCCGGAGCGCCCCCGGACGCCTCGGGCACCAACCCGGCCGTGGACGCCGCCGCCCGGCTGACCGGGTCGATGCGGGCCATCACCGAGTGCGCCGACCCGGAGAACGCGGCCCGGCTGAACCTGATCCAGCTTGCGCTGGACGGGCTGACCGAGGCGTCCGCGATGGCCGGCAACCTCGCCGGCTTCTACGGCCCGGAGCAGTCGGAGCTGTTCAAGGTCTTCACCGACGAGTTCGGCTACGGGCTCTACGGCGCCAAGCACAGCACGCTGTTCCGGGAGATGATCGCCAGCATCGGGCTGCGCACCGACGTGCACGCCTACTGGAACTTCTACCTGACCAGCTCGCTGGCGGGCGCGAACTACTTCAACTACCTCACCAAGAACCACCGGGGCGTGTTCCGGTACATGGGCGCGGTGAGCTACCTGGAGTGGCTCTTCGCCCAGGGTTTCGCCGACATGGGCACGATGCTGCGCGCCGTGTTCGGCGACCGGGCCGACACCCGGTACACCGACGAGCACGCGCACATCGACATCCACCACGGCCGGATGACCTTCGAGAACCTGCTGCTCGGGCTGGCCCGCCGGCACGGCGAGGCGGTCGTCCCCGACCTGGTCCGCGGGATCGTGGAGACCAAGGAGCTGCTCCGGCTCGGCGACGCCGACTTCCAGGCGCAGATCGCCTGGGCGTCCTCGCTGGACGAGCACACCCGGCTGGGCACCAAGCTCGCCTCGTCGGCCGCCGCCGAGGGCACGGCCGCCGCGCTGCGTCCGGGCGACCCGTTCAGCACCCGGGTGCACGACGGCGACCGGCTGGTCGAGGTGACCGGCGGCGAGGTCGAGGTGCACGCCTGGGTCACCGAGAACCCGCACCGCCTGGGCGAGGGCGAGACCCTCCTGGTCCCGGCGGGCCGGCTGTACGGCCTGCGGGCCACCGCGCCGCGGGCCGAGATCGCCGTACGTCCCACCACCCGATGAAGGACCGATGGACAAGCCTCTGCTGATCGTCGTCGCGAGCAGTTACGCGGCGTACCGCTCCTACATCTTCCAGGCGGTGTCCACCCGCTACCGGCTCTGGCTGCTCAACCCGACCCCGCCGACGTGGGAGCAGCCGTACATCGAGGGCCACACGGTCGTGAACTGCCTCGACCTGGAGGCGCTGACCGCGGCGGCCGCCGCGGTCGCCCGCGAGCACAAGGTGGCCGGCTTCTTCTGCTACGACGAGGTCTACATCGAGACCGCCGCGTGGGCGGGCGCGGAGCTCGGCCTCACCACGCTCGACCCGGCGGCGGTCGCCCGCTGCCGGGACAAGACCGCGACCAGGCAGGCGCTGGAGAAGGCCGGGATCCCGCAGCCCGCGTCCCGCCCGGTGGCCACGCTGGAGGAGGCCCGCGCGTTCGCGGAGGAGACCGGCTACCCGGTCATCCTCAAGCCCCGCAACCTCGGCGGCAGCCTCGGCCTGCGCAAGGTCGAGGACCCCGCCGGCCTCGCGGCGGCCTTCGAGGTCACCCGGGGCGCGGTGGTCCCCGGCATCCAGCGGTTCGAGGACCAGGTCATCATCGAGGAGTTCCTGGAGGGCCCCGAGGTCTCCATCGACTCGGTGGTCTTCGAGGGCGAGTGCACCCCGATGATCGTCGGGCGCAAGGTGCTCGGCGACAGCGAGTCGATGGCGTTCGAGGAGATCGGCCACGACGTGGACGGCGCCGACCCGCTGCTGGACGACCCGGCCGTGGTGGACCTGGTGCGCCGCACGCACACCGCGCTCGGCTTCGACAACGGCTTCACGCACGCCGAGTACAAGGTCACCCCGAAGGGGCTGTTCGCGATCGAGGTCAACGCCCGGCTGGGCGGCGGCATGATCCCCTACCTCGGGATGCTGACCTCGGGCACCAACGGGGCGCTGGCCGCCGCGGACGTCGCCGTCGGCCGCCGTCCGACCGTGGAGTTCCCCGATCCGCGCCGGGCCGCCTCCGTCCGCTTCGCCTACCCGGCGTACGACATGGAGGTCGTCAGCGCGCGGGCCCGCGAGGAGCTGCTCGTCCCGCCGATCCACGAGATGGCGATGAGCGCCGCGCCCGGCATGACGGTGCGGCTGCCGCCGCACGGGCTGGCCCGGTCCGGCTACGTCATCGCCGTCGCGCCGACGCTGGCGGAGAGCCGCGCCGCGGTGGCCGACCCGGCCCGGTTCTTCGAGATCACCGGGCGGCCCCTCCGGTGAGCGCGACGGCGGAGGTGACGGTCCTCCGGACCCTCCGGGAGATGCCGAGCACGGTCCGGGTGCTCATGCTCGGCAACCTGGTCAGCAACCTGGCGGCCTTCCTCAACGCGTTCCTGGTGCTCTACCTGCTGCACGAGGGCTTCTCGGCGTGGGAGAGCGGGGTGGTGCTGACCGCGCTGATGGTCGGCCGCATCCTCGGCAGCGCCGTCGGCGGGACGGCCGCCGACCGGTTCGGCTACCGCTGGACGATCATCGGTTCGACGGCCGCGACCGCGGTGCTGACCGCGCTGATCGTCTACGTCCCGAACGTCTGGGTCGGCGTGCTGGTCGCGGGCGCGGCGGGCCTCACGGCCACCGCGTTCCGGCCCGCCGCGATGGCGCGGGTGGTCGAGCTCACCCCGGACGAGCGCCAGGTCATGACGTTCTCGATCTGGCGGGCGACCTTCAACATCGGGTCCACCCTCGGCCCGCTCGCCGCGGCGCTCCTGCTGACCTGGTTCGGCTCCTACGTCCCGCTGTTCTTCGCCGACGCGGCGACCTCGCTGTGCTACTGCCTGGTCGCCCTGCTGGTGCTGCCCGCCGACGCCGCGCGGACCGAGAGCCGTCCGGAGGAGCGGAAGGACCAGGAGGACGCCGCGGCCGAGGCCGCCAAGCAGCCGGCGCCCGGATACCGGAAGGTCTTCGCGGACGGCCGGTTCCTGCTGGTCGTCCTCGGCCTCTTCCTGACCTCGGTCGCCTACATCCAGATGAACTCGTCGCTGCCGCTGTTCGTCACCGAGTCGGGCTTCGACAGCCGGATCTACGCGATCATGCTGGCCATCAACGGCTTCATGGTGATCGCGCTGGAGCTGTGGCTGTCCAAGTGGACGCAGAAGGCGCCGATCGGCCTGCCGATGGCGGCGGGCATGGCGCTGCTCGGCCTCGGCTACCTGACCTACCTCGGCCCGTCGCAGACCTGGATCCTGCTGGCCGGGACCATCGTGTGGACCTGCGGCGAGCTGATCGCCGCCCCGTCGATGCTGGCCTACCCCGGCCTGGTGGCCCCGGCCGCCCTGCGCGGCCGCTACATCGGCCTCGCCACGCTCGCCACCCAGATCGCCTACAGCGTCGGCCCGGTGGTCGGCGTCACCGCGTGGCACTGGTGGGGCACCAAGCTGTGGATCCTGACCGGCGTCTGCGCCGGCGCCGCGGCGGTCTGCGTGGCGGTGGGCGCCGGGGTGCGCACCCGGCCCAAGCCGCGCGAGTCGAACGTCTCCCCAGAAAGAGAAAGCGAGCCAGCATGAGCAAGCCAGTCGTCGCGATCGTCCAGCCGTTCAGCTCCGGGGCGATGCTCCCGCCGCGGCTGCGCGAGGCGGGGCTGAGCCCGGTGGCGGTGATGGACTACGACGGGCCGGCCCTGGAGCCGCTGCGCGGCGTGCACGACCCGGCGAACTACGACGCGGTCATCAACCACCACGGCGACCTCGAGCAGACGATCCGCAACCTCGGGGCGCTGTCGCCCACCGCCGTCATGACCTCGGTGGACGCGGCGCTGCACCTCACCCAGTCGCTCGCCGAGGCGCTCACCCCGGAGGAGGCCAACGTCCCGGCGCTGATCGACGCCCGCCGGCACAAGTACCGGATGCACCAGGCGCTCGCCGCGGCCGGGCTGCCGGTCGCCCGGCAGATCTGCACGACCGACCCGGCCGAGGTCGAGGCGTGGATCGAGCGGGAGGGCCTCGCCGGCCGCGACCTGGTGGTCAAGCCCCCGGCGAGCGCGGGC
>NZ_JBFAOF010000402.1:0-6108 GCF_040675125.1 Spirillospora sp. NPDC049652
GTCCGTGATGCGGCCGTACATCGCGCGCACCGGATCCTGACGCCCCGGCTCCGGCCTGCCGCCGGTCCCGGTCCGCGTCCGGTTGGGGCCCGCTCCCGGTTGGGGCCCGCTCCCGGTTGGGGCCCGCGCCCAGTTCCGGCTCGCGCCCAGTTCCGGCTCGCGCCCGGTTCCGGTCCGCGCCCGGTTCCGGCTCGCGCCGGGTCCCGCACATGGGACACGGTGCGAGTCGGAGCCGGGGCTTTCGGGGGAGGTGATACGAGGGCGGAAGAGGGGACAAGGCGCACATGTCGGAGGAGGACGGTAGCGTGGGGTGCCATGCTGATCGTGACGACTGACGCGGTGGCCGGGTACGCGATCCGGGGGATGCTCGGCGAGGCGCTCGGGGCGGCCGTCCAGACCGATCAGGCGGCGGCGCCCGGGGGCGGGTCCAGCGGGACGTTCCGGGTGAACACCGGCGAGCAGGCCGGGGCCGGCCTGCTGGCCGCGCGGCGGCAGGCGGTCGAGCGGCTCGCCGACGACGCCCGCCGCAAGGGCGCGAACGCCGTGGTCGGCATGCGGCTGGACACGGTGGCGCTCGGCGCCGGGGGCGGGCACGAGGTGTGCGCGTACGGGACGGCCGTGTGGATCGAACCCGTCCAGAACGTCCAGAACCAGCCGCAGCAGTACCAGCAGGGCGGTGCGGTGCCTCCGTACAACCCGGAGGCCGCGGCCGGCGGACCGCCGATGGCCGCGCGGAATCTGACCATCGGCCTCCGCGACCCCGGGCGCTGACCGGCGCTCAGGTCCCCGGAGACGCCCGGCGTCCCGTGGGTTTCGCCTTCCTGCGGAGCGCGGCGAACGGAGGGTGTCCGGGGTGGTTCTTCTCACTGTCCGGCGGGTGACTTGACGTCACGAGGTTAGGTTCAGCTAATTTAGGCAAGCCTTACCGAATAGCCGAATAGTCCGGCATCCGTCCTGGAGTCCGCATGCGTTCCTCGTCCCTGCTCGCCCTCGCGGGCGTCTCCGCCCTTTCGGCGTCCCTGCTCGCGGCCTGCGGAGGGGACGGCGACGGAGCGAAGGGCGGCGGTGACGCGATCAAGGTGACCGCCTCGGACGACGCGTGCGAGGTCGCCAAGACGGACCTGCCCGCCGGCAAGATCACCTTCAAGGTGTTCAACAAGGGCTCGCAGGCCAACGAGTTCGAGATCCTCCGCCCGGACGGCAAGATCATCGCCGAGCGGGAGAACATCGGCCCCGGCACCACGGTGAACTTCGTGGTGAACCTGGCCGCCGGCGACTACAAGGCGCTCTGCAGCGCGGGCCAGACGGGCAAGGGCCCGACCAAGGACATCAAGGTCACCGGCTCGGCCGGGGCCGCCGGCGCGGCCGACCCGCGCCTGACCGACGCCGCCTCCGAGTACAAGACGTTCGTCCTCGCGCAGGTGGACGACACGATCGCCAAGGCCCAGAAGTTCGCCGACGCGGTCAAGGCGGGCGACGTGGCGAAGGCCAAGGAGCTGTACGCGCCGTCCCGGATGGGCTGGGAGACGATCGAGCCGGTCGCGGAGAAGTTCGGGGACATCGACCCGAAGATCGACGCCCGTGAGGCCGACCTGAAGCCGGAGGAGAAGGCGGACTGGTCCGGCTGGCACCTGCTGGAGAAGGCCCTGTGGAAGGACGGCTCGGTCAAGGGCAAGGAGCAGTACGCCGACCGGCTGATGGCCGACCTGAAGAACCTCAAGGGCCAGATGGCGACGCTCACGATCGACCCCGTCAACGACATGGCGCACGGCGCCAAGGAGCTGCTGGACGAGGTCGCCACCGGCAAGGTCACCGGTGAGGAGGAGGCGTTCAGCCACACCGACCTCTGGGACTTCAAGGGCAACGTCGACGGCGCGAAGAAGGTCTACGACCTGCTCCGCCCGGTCGTCCAGCAGAAGGACGCGCAGCTCGCCCAGGACCTGGACGAGAACTTCGCCGCCGTTGAGAAGCTGCTGGCCAAGTACAAGAAGGGCGACGGGTACGTCTCCTACGACTCGGTCGGCAAGGAAGACCGCAAGTCCCTGGGCGACGCCGTGAACGCGCTCGGCGAGCCCCTGTCCAAGCTCGCGGGAGCAGTGGCCAAATGACCGGAAGCGGTGACGGGAAGCCCGGAGGCGAGAGCCGCCCGGACGCGGGTGACGCCCACGTGGACGAGATCCGCTCGGACGAGGGCCGCGCGGGCCGCCGCGCGGCCGCGGAGCCGCCGAAGGGCCGGATGTCCCGCCGCCGCATGCTCGGCTTCGGCGGCGCGAGCCTGCTCGTCGGCGCGGCGGCCGGAGCCGGGATCGACCGCGCCGTGGCCGTCGCCGACGAGGGCGACGCCGGGGCCGCGTCCGCCGTCCCGTTCCACGGCCCGCACCAGGCGGGGATCGCCACGCCCGTCCAGGACCGGCTGCACTTCGCCGCGTTCGACGTCATCACCGACGACCGCGCCAAGCTCGTCCGGATGCTGAAGCAGTGGACGGAGGCGGCGGCCGCGATGACCGCCGGAAGGCCCGTCGGCGCGGGCGCGGTCGGCGGCCCCGAGGTGTCCCCGCCGGACGACACCGGCGAGGCGCTCGGCCTCCCGCCGTCCCGGCTGACCCTGACGGTCGGGTTCGGGCCGACCCTGTTCGAGAAGGACGGCAAGGACCGGTTCGGCCTGAAGGCCAGGCGCCCGCCGGCCCTCGTCGACCTGCCGCACTTCCCCGGCGACAACCTCGACCCGAACCGCAGCGGCGGCGACATCGCCGTCCAGGCGTGCGCGGACGACCCGCAGGTCGCGGTGCACGCGATCCGCAACCTGGCGCGCATCGGGTTCGGCGTCGTCGCGGTCCGGTGGTCGCAGCTCGGGTTCGGCAAGACGTCCTCCACGACCCCGGACGCGCAGACCCCGCGCAACATGTTCGGCTTCAAGGACGGCACCCGCAACGTCGCCGGCACCGAGACGGCCGCGCTCGACCAGCACATCTGGGCGTCCGGGCGGGACGGCGCGGACTGGATGGCGGGCGGCTCCTACCTGGTCGCGCGGCGCATCCGCATGCACATCGAGACGTGGGACCGCTCGTCGCTCGGCGAGCAGCAGGACGTCATCGGCCGGGACAAGAACGAGGGCGCCGCGATCGGGCAGCGGCGCGAGCACGACCCGGTCGACCTCCCCAAGCTGAAGCCGACCGCGCACGTGCGGCTCGCGCACCCCGACTCCAACGGCGGCAGCCGCATCCTGCGCCGCGGCTACTCCTTCACCGACGGCTCGGACGGCCTCGGCCGCCTCGACGCGGGCCTGTTCTTCATCGCCTTCCAGCGGGATCCGCGCACCGGCTTCATCCGGATCCAGAACAATCTGGCGACCGATGCCATGAACGAATACATCCAGCACGTCGGATCGGGTATCTATGCGTGCCCGCCGGGCGTCCGCGAGGGCGGCCACTGGGGCGAGACCCTGTTCGGCTGAGCGGTGTTCGGCTGAGCGCGGTTCGGCCGAACGGCGCTCGGCTGAGCGGTCCGCGGGCCCGCCCCGGCCGCCCGGACGGCCGCCCTCCCGGCCGCTGCGCGCGGCCGGAAACGATCAAGCCGAGGAGCCGATCGCCGTGGGAGCGGATAGCATCGCCAGTGCGTCGAAGAACGTCCTGTCGTCGGCGTCCGGCCGCTCCCGCACGGCCGGCGGCCGGTTCGCCGACACCGAGGAAGTGGTCCGTCATGGGTGCTGCGCCCACCGGAGCGAGCGGCGTCCCCGGCTCCGGATCCGCCCCGCCGGCGGTGTCGGTGGGCTTCGGCTGGACGCCGCCGCGCGACCCCCGCGCCGACTTCGACCTGGACGCCTCGGCCCTCATGCTGGACGACGCGGGCGCCGTCCTCTCGGAGGACCACTTCGTCCACTTCAACAACCCGCGCAGCCCGGACGGCTCGGTCGAGCACCGCGGACCGGCCCCGGACGGCCCGGGCGAGATCATCGACGTGGACCTCGCCGCCGTCCCGGACCGCTGCGCGCGCATCGCCTTCCCCGTCTCGATCTTCGACGCGGCCAACCGGGGGCAGCGCTTCGGCCAGGTCGCGGCGGTGTCGGTCCGGCTGGCCCGGCGTCCGGACGGGGCCGAGCTGGCCCGCTACGACCTGCCCGCCCGCCGCGACGACCCGGCGACGGCGGTCCTGCTCGGCGAGCTGGCCCGGGACGGCCGGAGCGGCCGGCCCGCCCGCGACGGGGGCTGGACGTTCCATCCGGTCGGCCGGGGCTACCCGGGCGGCCTGCGCGACCTCGTCCTCGACCACGGCCTGGCGGCCCGATGACCCGCTCCACCCCCCACCGACCCTCGACACGGAAACCGGGCGCATGATCCTACGCACCTTCGGCTGGTCGCTGGCCCTCACGGGCGCGGCCCTGCTCGCCGCGCTGGCCTACCAGGGGCCCGAGGCGCTCGCCCTGGTGGCGATCCTGGCCGTCCTGGAGATCTCGCTGTCGTTCGACAACGCCGTGGTGAACGCCAAGGTGCTCGACCGCATGTCCCCGTTCTGGCAGAAGATCTTCCTGACGGTCGGCATCGCGGTCGCGGTGTTCGGCATGCGGCTGGTGTTCCCGCTGGTCATCGTCGCGCTCACGGCGAAGCTGAGCCCGGCCCGGGCGTTCGACCTCGCGCTGTCCGAGCCGCACCGGTACGAGACGATCATGCGGGACGCCTACCCGATGATCGCCGGGTTCGGCGGCGCGTTCCTGCTGATGCTCTACCTGAACTGGGTGTTCGAGGACCGCGAGCTGCGCTGGCTCGGCCCGGTCGAGCGGGCGCTCGCCCGGCTCGGCCGGCTCGACCAGCTCCCCGTGGTGATCACCGGCGGGGTGCTGGCGCTGGTCTCCGGCCTGGTCGCCGACGACCCGGCCGAGGTGATGATCGCCGGGGTGCTCGGCATGATCACCTACATCCTGGTGGACGGCCTCGGCGAGATGTTCTCCGAGGCGGGCGACGACGAGGACGGCTCCGAGGAGGACGGAGAGGGCGGTGAGGACGGCCGGGCCCGCCGCGGCCCGAGCAGCGCCGCGCTCGCCGCCGGCAAGGCCGGGTTCTTCCTGTTCCTGTACCTGGAGGTGCTGGACGCGTCGTTCTCGTTCGACGGCGTGATCGGCGCGTTCGCGATCAGCACCGACCCGGTCGTCATCGCGCTCGGCCTCGGCGTCGGCGCGCTGTTCATCCGGTCGCTGACGGTCTACCTCGTCCGCCGGGGGACCCTGCACGAGTACGTCTACCTGGAGCACGGCGCGCACTGGGCGATCGGCGCGCTGTCGGTCTGCATGATGATCAGCATCGGGCACGAGCTGCCGGACTGGGTGACCGGCGGGATCGGCGCGGGCCTGATCCTGGTGTCGTTCGCGTCCTCGGTCGTCCGCAACCGCCGCGAGGGCGTCGTCGACGTCGATCCGCTGGCGTCCGCCGGACCCGCGGCCGCCGGTCCGGAGGGGGGCTCGGACGCCGTGGAGCGTTCCGCCGACCCGGACACCGCCGAGCACGAGACCGCCGAGCACGAGACCGCCGAGCACGAGGAGCCGGAGCGGGCCGGTCACGGGGGCCGCGCCACCTCCCGCTCGCGCCTCAACGACCGCTGAACCACGCCCCGGCCGCCGCCGCGTCCCCACGCGCGGTGGCCGACAGCGGTCAATCACGGACGAGTCGGGACATACGAAGACAAGCTACGCGTCGTCAGGGGTCGTCGGGACGCCGTCCAGCGGTCACAATCGCGGTAACCGCACCGGCCGGGAGGACCCGCGACACTTATGAGCTCCCGTCTCACCGGCGACGAGACCGCCCTCTGGCAGGCCGCCGCCCGGGTTCTGGACGCCAACTGGACGGGGACGGCGACCGTCCCCTCGCCGGGCCTGTACCCGCACCAGTGGAGCCTGGACTCCGCCTTCGCCGCGATGGGGCTCGCCCGGCACCGCCGCGACCGCGCCGAGCGTGAACTGCTGTCGCTGTTCCGCGGCCAGTGGGCGGACGGCATGCTCCCGCACCTGGTGTTCAACGGCACGCTGCCCCGGCACGCTTACTTCCCCGGCCCCGAGATGTGGCACGGGAGCCGCCGCACGCGCCGCTCCCCGCGCGGCGTCCGGACGTCCGGGCTCAC
>NZ_JBFAOF010000403.1:0-6104 GCF_040675125.1 Spirillospora sp. NPDC049652
GGCTCCCAGAAGGCCTGGGACGCCGACGCCTGGGACGCCTGGCACGCGGCGTGGGGGCGGCCGTCCCGGGCGGTCTCGGCACGGCCCTGGCGCGCGCCCTCGGCACGGCCGTGGCACGCGCCCTCAGCGCCGGGCAGCGGCGGGTCGAAGGCCAGCAGGCCTGATGAAGACTGGTCCACGGCGTCTCCGGCGATCTCTGGAGAGGTGGTCACGGGGTTCCCTCCCGGGGCGGCGGCACGGCGGGCGCGAAGAACCGGCCGCGACCCTCACGGTGAGTCTCTGGTCACGCGACGGTGGTCACGTAACGACACCGAACGGTCACGGTTCTCAGAATCGCGTGAGAATCTCAGTACCGCAACACCGTTGGGCAGATTGCTCTGGCGGGAGAGATTCCTCTACCCGCTTCGTCATTCCCGTTGTGGAACCCCGGGCGACCGGCGAGACTCCCCGCCATGAGCTACCGGCCCACCGTCCGCGGCCGCCGCCTGGCGCGTGAGCTGCGGACGCTCCGTGAGAAACGCGGTCTCACCCTCCAGGAGGTCGCCGACCGGCTGAGCATGTCGCGGGCCACGGTGTCCCGGCTGGAGACCGCCCAGACGCGGCCGAAGGCCGAGGACATCCAGCGCTTCCTCGACCTGTACGGCGTCCCGAGCCCGGAGTGCGACGCGCTGCGCAACCTGGCGGCGGCGGCGCAGCGGCGCGGCTGGTGGACGGCCTACTCCGACGTCTTCACCGGCAGCTACGTCGCGATGGAGCACGAGGCGTCGCTGATCCGCACCTGGGACCCGCAGCTCGTGCACGGCCTGCTCCAGACCGAGGACTACGCGCGGGCCGTCATCACCGCCGGCCGGATGCTGCCGAAGCCCGAGGACGTGGAGCGGCGGCTCGCCGCGCGCCGCACCCGGCAGGCGCTGCTGGAGCGGCCGGACGCGCCGCAGGTGCACATGGTGGTGGACGAGGCGGTGCTGCGCCGCCCGATCGGCGGGCGGGAGGTGCTGGCCGAGCAGTTGCGGCGCCTGGTCCGGCTGGCCGAGCGCGACCGCGTCACCGTCCAGATTCTGCCGTTCACCGTGCGCGAGCACGCGGGACTCGACGGCCGCTTCACCATCCTGTCGTTCCCGGATCCCGCGGACCCCGATATCGCCTACGTGGAGGGCACGATGGGCGACGTTTATATCGAAAGCGCTGCGGAAGTGGCCAGTCACGGGGAACGCTTCAATCGGATCGCCGAGGCGGCCCTCCCCCCGGAGGAGTCCGCGAGCCTCGTCGCCGACGCAGCAAGGAGCAGCTCGTGAACCCATCCCCCGCCGACCCGCGACGCGGGTCCGACAGCGAGACCGACAGCGACACCGACAGCCGTGGCGGCGGCCCGCTCCGCCGGGCCTCCGCCCCCGAACTCGACACCGCGCTGTGGACCAAGTCGTCCCACAGCGGCAGCGGCGACCAGTGCGTCGAGGTCGCCGCGCTGCCCGGCGCGCGCCGGGCGGTGCGCGACTCCAAGGACCCGCACGGCCCCGCGCTGCTGCTGGCGTCCGCCGACTGGCAGGCGGTGCTCGACGGCGTCGCCGCCCGCTGACCGGCCCGGCACCCCGCCGACGGACCTCTGCCCCCTGACGGTCCCGATTCCCTGACGGCTTCGACTCCCTGACGGCTTCGACTCCGGCAGGCGCCCCCGACTTCCTGCCCGCTCACCTCCGTTCCTGCCCGCTCACACCCGGCGGCGCCGCTCCGCGCGCGGCCCGCCGGACCGGGTCCGTCCCGGCCGGGTCTTCCGAGAAAACTAGAACGCGTTCTAACATCGCGGTGCCCCCGACGGAAGGCGCCACCGTGACCGCGGAACCGAACCCGGCCCCCCCGACCACCCCCACGCCCGAGCTGAAGCTCGGCATCAACGTCGGCTACTGGCAGCGCGACCCGGACGACCAGACCGAGACCGTCCTCGCCGCCGAACGGCTCGGCTACGACGCGGTCTTCACCGCCGAGGCTTACGGCTCCGACGCCTTCACCACCCTCACCTGGTACGCGGCCCGCACGTCGCGGATCAGGCTCGGCACCGCCGTGGCGCAGATGTCCGCGCGCACGCCGGTCGCGACCGCGATGCACGCCCTCACCCTCGACGCCCTGTCCGGCGGACGGGTGATCCTCGGCATCGGGGCGTCCGGGCCGCAGGTCGTGGAGGGCTGGTACGGGACGCCGTTCCCCAAGCCGCTCGCACGGACCCGCGAGTACCTGGACATCATGCGGCAGGTGTGGCGGCGCGAGGCGCCCGTGACCAGCGCGGGCCCGCACTACCCGCTCCCCTATCCTGGCGGGACGGGCCTCGGGAAGCCGCTGAAGTCGATCGCGCATCCGGTGCGTCCGGAGATCCCGGTGTACCTCGGCGCGGAGGGGCCGAAGAACATCGCGCTCGCCGCCGAGGCCGCCCAGGGCTGGCTGCCGCTGTTCGTGGACCCGGAGCGGATCGACGCGCTGTTCGGGGAGTCGCTGGCGGGCCGTCCGGCGGACTTCGAGATCGCCGCGACCGTCACCACGATCGTCACCGACGACCTCGCGGCGGCCCTGGAGTTCGCCAAGATCCCGCTCGCCTTCTACATCGGCGGGATGGGCGCGAAGGACCGCAACTTCCACCTGGACCTGATCGGCCGCCTCGGCTACGCCGAGCAGGCCGCGCGCGTCCAGGAGCTGTTCCTGGCCGGCCGGCGCGAGGAGGCGGTCCGGGCCGTCCCGGACGAGCTGGCCGACTCGATCTCGCTGCTCGGCCCGGTCGGGCGGATCAAGGAGCGGCTGGAGCGCTGGCGGACCAGCCCGGTGACGACGCTGCTGGTCGCGGGCGTCCGGGACGAGCCGACCCTGCGCACCCTCCGCGACCTCGTCCTCGGCTGACGGCACGGGTGGAGGAGAAGGCCCGGCGCCCGGCCAGCCCCTGACGGACCGGCCGGGCGCCCGCGCCTCAGGACCGGCCCGTCAGAACGGGTCGGTCAGCTCGCCGAGCTTGTCGGTGAGCTGGAGGTTGTGCGAGTAGTCGACCGGGACGGTCACGACCGAGACGCCGTCGTCGTTGAGCGCCTTGCGCAGCGTCGGCAGCAGCTCGTCGGCGGCGGTCACCCGGTACCCGTGCGCGCCGAAGCTCTCCGCGTAGGCGACGAAGTCGGGGTTGCCGAACTTGATGTTCGAGCTGCGCCCGAGCTCCAGGTCCATCTTCCACTCGATCAGGCCGTACGCGTCGTCCTCCCAGATCAGCACCGTGATCGGGATGTTCTCGCGGACGGCGGTCTCCAGCTCCTGCGAGTTCATCAGGAACGCGCCGTCGCCGGTCGCCGCGAGCACCTTGCGGTCGGGGTGCGCGAGCTTGGCGGCGAGCGCGCCCGGCACCGAGAAGCCCATGGACGACAGCCCGTTGGACACCAGCAGCGTGTTCGGCTCGTAGGTCGGGTACATCCGCGCCATCCACATCTTCACCGCGCCGGTGTCGGCGAGCACGATGTCCTCGCGGCCCATGGCCTCGCGGATGTCGGCGACGACGCGGCGCGGGGACAGCGGGAAGCCGTCCTCGGCGCGGCCCTCGGCCAGCTCGTCGCGCATCAGCTCGCGGATGCGGCGGCCGGTGCCGTTCACGTCCCAGCGGCGGTGCACGGCGTCGCCGAGAGCGCGCAGCGAGCGCGAGATGTCGCCCTGGATGCCGACCTCGACCGGGTAGTGGTCGTCCACCTCGGCGGGCATCGCGTGGATGTGGATGATCTTCTTGTCGGCGTGCGGGTTGACCTTGACCGGGTCGAACTCCTGCAACTCGTAGCCGACCGCGATGAGTACGTCCGCCTCGTCGAAGCCGAAGTTGACGTAGTCGTGCCGCATGAACCCGACCGCGCCGAGCGCGTTGCGGTGGTCGTCGGGGAAGACGCCCTTGCCGTTGAACGTCGTCGCGACCGGCAGCCCCAGCTTCTCCGAGAAGTGCACGAGCGCCTCGCTCGCGTGCGCGCGCGTCGCGCCGTGCCCGGCGAGGACGATCGGCTGCCTGGCCATCGCGAGCACGTCGGCGGCCCGCGCGATCTGCGCGGCGGACGGCTCCTGCGGGTGGACGACGTTGATCCGCAGCGGCCCGAGGTCCGCCGAGACCGACGCCGACTCCACGTCCTCCGGGATCGCCAGGTACACCGCGCCGGGACGCTCGGTCTGCGCGGTCTTGAACGCCTTGCGGACGATCTCCGGCAGCGCCTCGGGCGTCGGGACCAGCTCCGACCACTTGGTGATCGGCCGGAACAGCGACACCAGGTCGACGATCTGGTGCGACTCCTTGTAGATCCGGTCCAGCCCGACCTGGGCGGAGATCGCCACGACCGGGGTGGAGTTGGTCTGCGCGTCGGCGACGCCGAGCTGGAGGTTGATCGCGCCGGGCCCGAGCGTCGCGGACGCGACCCCGGCCTTGCCGGTCAGCCGTCCGTAGATCTCCGCCATGAACGCCGCGCCCTGCTCGTGCCGGACCAGCACGTAGCGGATGGACGAGTCGTCCAGGGCCTGGACGAAGTGGATGTTCTCCTCGCCCGGGATGCCGAAGACGTACTCGACGCCTTCGGCCTCCAGGGTGCGGACCAGCAGTTTCGCGGCGTCCGCCTGCGTGGACATTGCCTGTCCCTCTTCCTCGGGGTGGTGGTGGAGCGAGCTGTTGTCGGGAGCCGATGTCTGGGAGAGCATCCTTCACCCGCCAGGCATTTCGCACTGTGGCCAACCTCACCCCACCCCGTCCCCTCGCGGGTTCGGTGGCGGAGGTCAGGGGCGGCAGAGGATCTCGCCGTGCTGGACGGTGAAGACGCCGTCCGGGGCGGCGGCCCACTCCCGCCAGCCCGCGTGGATGCGCTCCAGGTCGTCGCGGGTGGCGTGGCCCTGCCGGACGGCCGTGTCCGCGATGTTCGAGCGGATCATGCGGCCGCCCCACGTCCCGGACCACCACTCGCGCTCCTCCGGTGTCGCGAAGGACCACACGGTCGAGGTGAACGTGATGTCGGTGAAGCCCGCCTCGCGCGCCCAGGACACGAGGCGGCGTCCGGCGTCGGGCTCGCCGCCGTTGCCGCGCGCGACCTTGTAGTAGACGGGCAGCCAGTCGGCCATGGCGGGCGGCCGCGGATACCAGGTGAAGCCGCCGAAGTCGGCCTCCCGCGCGGCGACGACCCCGCCCGGCCTGCACACCCGGCGCATCTCGGCCAGCGCGCGGACCGGGTCGGTGATGTGCTGGAGCACCTGGTGCGCGTGGACGATGTCGAAGGCGCCGTCCGGGAAGTCCAGATCGTGGACGTCGGCCACCGCGAACTCGACGTTGTCCAGCCCGCGGTCGGCCGCGTGGGCGCGCGCCTGCCGGAGCACGCCCTCCGCGGCGTCCGCGCCGACGACCCGGCCGGGGGCGAGGCGTTCGGCGAACTCGGCGGTGATGGTTCCGGGACCGCATCCGACGTCCAGCAGCGAGCGCCCCGCGCGGAGGTGTTCCGCCAGGTAGGCTGCGGAATTCTCGACGGTGCGCCAGGTGTGGAAGCTGAGCACGGTCGGGTCGTGGCCATGGGTGTATACGGACATCCGGATCACCTCTCGTGGAGTCGGCCGGTTCTGCGTGTGCCTCGCAGCCTGACACGTTTCTCATTTACTGAGAAGCGCGTCTCATAGAGTGAGATCCCAGATTCTTAACGTTTGCTGATAAACCCACCGAACGCGATCATCTTTCACTACCGTGACGTTCGCGACTGAAGGGGCGAACGTGCGCAAGAGGACCGAACGCAAACTTGCCGTGGGCGCGGTGGCCGTCGTCGCCGCCGTGCCGACCGCACTCGTGCTGATCCCGTGGAACGGACCGGGCGGCTCGCAGCCCGCGGCGGGGACCGCGCCGCTGAGCGCCCAGGCCGCCGCGTCCGACCCGAAGCCGGTCAAGCAGACGCCCGCCGCGCCGGCCCAGGGCAAGGTGTCCAAGCTGCCCACCGCGAAGCCCAGCATCACCTCCGCGCCCGTCCCGACCACGGTGCCGACCATCCCGCCGACCGGCGGCGGCAACGGCTCCGGCGGCTAGCAACCCTCCATACATTGCTGGCAGGGGTCACCTCGCCCGTGAACGGACCGGCACACCC
>NZ_JBFAOF010000404.1:0-6091 GCF_040675125.1 Spirillospora sp. NPDC049652
CGGTCTCCGGCCCTGGACGGTCGGAGGCCGGGCCGTTCCCCGGGGCCGCCGGGGAGCCCGGCGAGCCCCCTCGGGACGCGCCGGAGGGCGGGCCCGCGGGGGTGCCCGCCGTCGTGCCGGTCGCCGCCGTCCGCTGCCGTCCCGTCTCACTCACGGCGTCCATGCTGACACCCCGGCCTCGTCCGGCGGCCGCCCGCACCCGGCGTGTCGTCTTTGCGGCGGACGGTCGCGGCGCGAACGCCCCCCGGAGGCGGCAGGATGGACGGGAGCACGCGCAACGATCGGGTAACCCTGGATCTCCACGCGGTTTCGCCGCGTTGTGCGCATCAGGAGCGGTGCGCCTCCGTCGGGGGCGGGGGCGGTCCGCAGTCCCACGGGGAGGGATCCGGTGTTCGGTCCGCAGAGCATGCTCGTGCTGCTGCTGATGGTGGCGGCCGTCGGCGGTCTGGCGTACGTCCTGGCCAGGCAGGGGCCGCACCTGGCGATGCGGATCGGCGCGGGGGTGCTGGCGTTCGCGCTGTCCTCGGTGTTCGGCATGGCCCTGGTCAACCGGTTCTACGACTACTACCAGACCTGGGGCGACCTGGTCGACGACCTGGCGGGGCGGCATCCCGGGGTGCAGGCGCTGCCGCCCGGCGGCGGCAAGAACCTGAAGACCGGCGGCGCGCCGGCCCGGGACGGCCTGCTGGTGACCACGACGCTCGCGGGGTCCCGGAGCCGGATCAGCCGCGAGGGCCTGGTGTACCTGCCGCCGCAGTACTTCCAGTCGCAGTACGCCTCGGCGCGGTTCCCCGTGCTGGAGCTGCTGCACGGCTCGCCCGGCGAGCCGGAGGACTGGCAGCGCGGCCTGCACGTCACCACGACCTTCAAGACGCTGGTCGACAAGCACCAGGCCAGGCCCTCGATCCTGGTGATGCCCAACATCAACGGGAACGCGCACGGCGCGGGCGGCTCGCAGTGCCTCGACCGTCCGAAGGGGGCCAGGAACGACACCTACCTCGCCGAGGACGTCCCGGCCTCGGTGGAGACCTCGTTCCGCACCGAGCCGACCGGCGCGCGCTGGGGCGTCGCCGGGTTCTCCGAGGGCGGCTTCTGCGCGGCGAACCTGGCGCTGCGGCACCCGAACGTGTTCGGCCTCGCCGGGGTGATGAGCGGCTACTTCCAGCCGCTTCCGGAGCACGGCTCCGACCCGTTCGGCGGCAACGCCCACGCGCGGCTGGAGAACGATCCGCTCTGGCGGGTCACCAACGCCCCGCCCGCTTCGAGGCTGCCCGCGTTCTGGCTGATGGCGGGCGGTTCGGACCGGGGGGACGTGGCGGACGCCAGGCTGTTCCACAGCGTCCTGCAGAGCCACGGGCAGGACGCGCCGATGGTCGTCATCGCGCACGCGCGGCACACCTACGCGGCCTGGAACCCGGCGTTCCCCAAGTTCCTGAACTGGGCCACCAACCGGCTCGGCAGCCCGGCGCAGGGCACCGCGCCGACGCCCAGGCCGGGCAAGATCCCGCCGGTGGGCCCGGCGAGCGTGCCCGGCGACCAGCCGCCGCCTCCCATCCACCAGATCAAGCGCTCCTGACCGGCCGACCGCCCCGCCTCGCCACGGGACGCGGCGAGGCGGGGCGGAGCGGGGCGGGGCAGGGGTCAGGGGCCGGACGGCGGCGTGTAGGCGTCCACCTTCTCCCACATGCGCAGGTACGCCTCGGCCCCGTTGGCCATGTCATCGGTCAGCTCGGGGCCGTCGGTCTTGCGGACGTCCTCCATCCAGTCCGGGACGAGGCCGTAGTTGGCGACGCCGTCCACGTTGACGTCCCAGGTGCGCAGGCCGGTGTGCGGCCGGTCGAGGGTGACGCCGCTGAGCGCGGTGAACGGGTACCGGACGTCGCTTCCCTGGCGCGGCCCGGGGAGCTTGCCGAAACCGTTGGCGTCCAGGCCGTAGCCGAATCCGAACGGGCCCTGGCCGCCCGCCCGCTGGAACGCCTGCTTCGCCTCCCGCCAGCCGCCCGCGAACTGGTCGGCGGGCGAGCCGTACTCGGTGACCATGCCGCCGAGCCGGTAGATCCGCTCGTAGAAGCCGGGGTCGGTCCAGCTGTGGGACGAGATGACGCCCGGGTAGTGCGCCTGCTCCAGCAGGGTGAGGGTCTGGTCGGCGGCCTTGGCGCTCATGTGGTCGATCTGGACGATCATCTTCCGCTTGATCATCTGCTGCACCATGTAGGCGCCGAGCGGGGTCAGGCCGCGGGTGTTGCAGTGCGGCGCGGCCGGGTAGAGCGGCGCCGGCAGGTTCGGCAGGCCGAGCGCCGACGTGACCGCGACGGGCAGCGTGACCTGGGGCGTGACCGTGTTGTCGTGCGCCGGGCCGGTGCAGGTCTGGACGTCCCAGAAGTGCCCGGTCCCGACGAGGTTGCCGAGGTTGACCGCGACGCCCGCGGTGCCGCCGTCCATCCGGACGCCGCAGAGCGCGTTGTCGAACTTGTGGCAGACGAACATGCTGCTCACGCCCTGGGCCTGCATGTGGTCCAGGCCCGCGTCGATCTGCTGCCGGGTGCACTGCGGGACGTCCCGGATCTCGCGGCAGCCGAACGGCTCGGACGTCTCGATGCTCTCGACCACGGCGAGCTTCCCGGACGCGGCGACCGTGCGCGCCTCCTGCGGCGTGCGGACGATCCGGAACCAGCCCTTGCCGGGTCCGCCGTTCAGGTTGTCGATGTAGTCCTGCATCCGGACGGCCTTGCCGTGTTCGAGGTCGATCGTGGCGTCCTCGTCGCAGGGGTTCTTCTTGAGCGGGTACAGCTCGCACAGCACGCGGTTCGCGACGTACTGGTCGACGATGATCCGCAGTCCGCCCTGCCAGGCCCGCTGCAGCCAGGTGTAGTAGACCTGCTGGTGGGTCAGCGAGTCGTGCGCGGGCCAGTCCCTGAACGTGGGCCAGCCGATCGGGTCGTGGGTGCCGAGCGGGCTGCCGTTCTTCAGGAAGTTCTCGAAGACCGCGAGCGAGCCGTTCGGGTAGTGGTCCAGGCAGTCGTGCAGCGCCGCGGCGATGCCGTCGGGGTCGAACGGCTCGCCGCAGATCATCCGGCCGCCCATGTCGTCGGCGCCCTCGATGTGGGTGTGGCCGTCCACCAGGCCGCGGACGGGCCCGGACGTCGCGGCGGCCGCCGGGGACGCGGGCCGGACGGCGTTGGCGGCCGACGCGGTCCCGAGGGCGCAGAGCAGGGCCGCCAGCAGGACCGTGACGGCGCGGGGCGAGCGCGGGGCGCGCCGGACACGCGAGGCATGTGGGGTGCGCCGGACGCGCCGGCGCGAGGCGGGGCGGAGGCGGGGGGTGCGCGGGAGTCTCATGGCCGCTCCAGGGGGGTGGGGACGAAGCGCACCCTCATTAGAACATGAGCACTGTTCATGTTCTAGTCCCGTCCGGGACTCCCCCGGGGACGCTCAGGCAAACGAAAGACGCCCGCGCCGCGGAAGTGCGGCTCGGGCGTCCTTCGTGGGCCTGATCGGGTGGATCAGAGGTTGCGCATGATCTCCGCCATGAGGCGGGCGGTCTCGCTCGGGGTCTTGCCGACCCGGACGCCGACCTTCTCCAGGGCCTCCTTCTTGGCCTGGGCGGTGCCCGCGGAGCCGGAGACGATGGCGCCGGCGTGGCCCATCGTCTTGCCCTCGGGGGCGGTGAAGCCCGCCACGTAGCCGACGACCGGCTTGGTGACGTTCTTCTCGATGAAGGCCGCCGCGCGCTCCTCGGCGTCGCCGCCGATCTCGCCGATCATGACGATGGCGTCGGTGTCGGGGTCGTCCTGGAACGCCTGGAGGGCGTCGATGTGCGTGGTGCCGATGATCGGGTCGCCGCCGATGCCGACGCAGGTGGAGAACCCGAAGTCACGCAGCTCGTACATCATCTGGTAGGTCAGCGTGCCCGACTTGGACACCAGGCCGATGCGGCCCGGCGTGGTGATGTCGGCCGGGATGATGCCCGCGTTGGACTTGCCGGGGGACGCGATGCCCGGGCAGTTCGGCCCGATGATCCGGGTCTTGTTGCCCTTGGACTCGGCGTACGCCCAGAAGTAGGCGGTGTCGTGCACCGGGATGCCCTCGGTGATGACCACGCACAGCGGGATCCCGGCGTCGATCGCCTCGACCACGGCGTCCTTGGTGAACTTCGGCGGCACGAAGACGACCGACACGTCCGCGCCGGTCTTCTCCATGGCCTCCTTGACGGTGCCGAAGACCGGGAGCTCGGTGCCGTCGAACTCGACGGTGGTGCCGGCCTTGCGCGCGTTCACGCCGCCGACGACCTGGGCGCCCGAGGCGAGCATCCGGCGGCCGTGCTTGGAGCCCTCGGAGCCGGTGATGCCCTGGACGATGATCTTGCTGTTCTCAGTGAGCCAGATGGCCATTTCACGCACCTGCCGCGGCGAGTTCGGCGGCCCGCTCGGCCGCGTCGTCCATGGTCTCGACCTGCTGGACGCCGGGCAGCGCCGCGTCCTTCAGGATCTGGCGGCCGAGCTCGGCGTTGTTGCCGTCGAGCCGGACGACCAGCGGGCGGTCCACGGCCTCGCCGCGGTCCGCGAGCAGCTTGTAGGCCGACACGATGCCGTTGGCGACGGCGTCGCAGGCGGTGATGCCGCCGAAGACGTTGACGAACACCGACTTGACCTCGGCGTCCGACAGCACGATCTCCAGGCCGTTGGCCATCACCTCGGCGGACGCGCCGCCGCCGATGTCGAGGAAGTTGGCGGGCTTCATGCCGCCGTGCCGCTCACCGGCGTAGGCCACCACGTCCAGGGTGGACATGACCAGGCCGGCGCCGTTGCCGATGATGCCGACGTTGCCCTCGAGCTTGACGTAGTTCAGGTCGAGGGCCTTGGCCTTGGCCTCCAGCGGGTCGGCGCTGGCCTTGTCCTCGAGCTTGTCGTGCTCCTGGCGGAAGGACGCGTTGTCGTCCAGCGAGACCTTGCCGTCCAGCGCCTTCACCTCACCGTCGGCGGTGAGGATCATCGGGTTCACCTCGACGAGGGTGGCGTCCTCGTCGGTGAACACGGCCCAGAGCCGCTCGATGATCGCGGCGGCGCCGTCCAGGGCCTCCTCGGGGAGGCGGCCCTGCTCGGCGATCCGCCGCGCCTTGGCCAGGTCGATGCCGTCCAGCGGCGAGACCGGGACCATGGCGAGCTGGTCGTGCGGCACCTCCTCGATCTCCACGCCGCCCTCGACGGAGCAGATGGAGAGGAAGGTGCGGTTCGCGCGGTCGAGCAGGAAGGAGAAGTAGTACTCCTGCGCGATCGCCGAACCCTCCTCGACCAGGACCTTGTGGACCGTGTGGCCCTTGATGTCCATGCCGAGGATCTGGTTCGCGAGGGTCTCCGCCTCGTCGGCGTTGTCGGCCAGCTTCACGCCGCCCGCCTTGCCGCGGCCACCGGTCTTCACCTGGGCCTTGACGACGACCTTCTTGCTGCCAGCGGAGAAGAGCTCCTCCGCGATGGCACGCGCTTCCTGGGGAGTATGGGCGACCTTGCCGGTGGGCACCGGTACCCCGTACTCGGCAAAGAGTTCCTTTGCCTGATGTTCGAACAGGTCCACGAGGCGTCCTTAACGGATCGACAGCCAATGACCGCGGAGGAGTGGGGGGTACACGGGGACTCATGGCGCCGTGCGGCCGCCACTCTGCGGTCCGCTCCGTCGAAGGAGCCTAGTCAACCCGGGTCCATGGTCACGCCGCCGGGTCCCGCCGTGTTCCCGGAAAGGGTGTGAAGTTGCTCATCCCCTACCCGTTCCGGCCTCCCTCCCCCCTCTTCGGGGGGCGGGATCCAGGCGTTTGGGGTGGGTAGGAAAACGTGCGTCGAATGCCGCGTACACCCCCGGAGCCGACTGCGGCGTTTGGCGGAGTTTGATGTACTAAGCCCCGTCTCAAGGGGGAGGTGCGGTGGCGGACAGCGGAGTCGGGCCGGCGGTGTGGCCGACGACATGGCCCGGGCGGGTGCGCCGGGCCTCCGCGGTCCTGCTCGTCTCCGCCCTGGCCGCGACCTGCGGAGTCTCGCTGCCCGAGACCGGGGAGCCGGAGTGGGCCAGCCCCGGCCTGGTCGGCGGGGGCGGCTGGCCC
>NZ_JBFAOF010000405.1:0-6073 GCF_040675125.1 Spirillospora sp. NPDC049652
CGGCGATCCGCTCGGCCCCCTCGATCGGCCTCGCCATGGCGGCGACGACGCCTCCGCCGTCCCCGACCGCGACCGCGTCGGGGGCGAGGACGGCGACGAACGCGCCGATGTCCTTCGCCTCCCACGCCCGCTTGAGCTCCCGCACGACGCGGGTGTGCTGCGCCGTGGGGGCCGCCGGGGTGCGCGCCGCGTCCAGGCGGCGGCGGGCCGACACCGCGAGCTGGCGGCACGCCGCCGGCGTCCGGCCGACGATGCCGGCGACCTCGGCGAACGGGTAGCGGAACACGTCGTGCAGGACGAACGCCACCCGCTCGGCCGGGGTCATCGACTCCAGGACGACCAGGAACGCCATGTTGATCGACTCGTCCAGGGTGACGCGGTCGGCCGGGTCGGCGCCCTCGCCCGGCCCGCCGTCGATCCGCCCGGGCACCGGCTCGGGCAGCCACTCGCCCACGTAGCTCTCGCGCCGGGCCCGCGCGGACCCGAGCATGTCGAGGCAGACCCGCCCGGCGACCCGGGTCAGCCAGGCGGCGGGGTTCTCGATGGCGTCCTGCCGGTCGCGCGGCAGGGCGTACCAGCGGGTGTAGGTCTCCTGGACGACGTCCTCGGCGTCCGCGAGGGAGCCGAGCAGCCGGTAGGCGAGGCTGATCAGGTGCCGGCGCTCGCTCATGATCGCGTTCAGCGCCGCGTCCGGGCCGCGCCGCCCGTCCTCGGCGCCGCGTTCGCTTGCCGCGCCGTGGCCGTCCGGGACGTTCCCGGTGGTCGTCGCCTCGCCCGTCCTCGTCGTGTCGCCGGTCTCCATGCCGCTGCGTCCCCCTCGTGTCCGGTCCTCAGCGGTACGACGAGACGGGCCGCCGGTTTGTGACGTTCCGGCCCACCTCACAAACCGGGACGTCGAGCCGTCGTACCGCTGAACGACCACACCATCCACCCTCGGCGGAAGAGAACGCGACACCATGAACACTCTGATCGGGCTCCGGGAACTGGCCGGCGACTACGTCCTCGACGCCGGGCGCTGCCGGTTCGGCTTCGTCGCGCGGCACACCATCGGCGGCAAGGTGCACGGCCGGTTCGAGGAGTGCGAGGGCGAGGCGCGGCTGGACGACGGCGACCCGGCGGGTTCCCGCGTCCGGGTGGCGCTCCGCGCCGACAGCCTGCGGACCGGGAACGGGCAGCGCGACACCCTGGTGCGGCGCATGCTGCTCAGGACGGACGAGCACCCGGCCGTCACGTTCGCCTCCACGCGGGTGCAGGTCCTGGACGACTCCGCGTTCCGGGTCACCGGCGACCTGGCCCTCCGGGGCACGACCAGGCCGATCACCATGGACTTCCGGGTCACCGGCGCCACCCCGGACGGCGCCGTGACGGCCGTCGGCGGCACCGACCTCGTCGTCACCGACTGGGGGGTGAAGACCGCGCTGACCAGAGCGTTCGTGAGCGCGAAGGTGCGGCTCGACATCGAGGTCACCGCCGTCCGCCGCTGAGTCGGTCAGAACCGTCCATACCCCCACTTGTAGGGTGATCTCATGAGCACCATGCCGTCGCTGGACGGCCGCCGTTTCCGGGCCGTCGCCGACACGGTCGGCGGGGAGGTCGGTCCCCGGACCGAGTTCGCCTACCACGAGAGCGACGGCGAGATCTGGGCGGAGTACGCGGGCGGGACGGTCCGCCGCGGGTTCCTGGTGGGCGTGCGCGACGGGGACGAGATCGAGTTCCGGTACGCCCAGCTCAACACGGCGGGCGAGACGTCCACCGGGCACTGCGTCTCGGTGCTGCGGTCCCTGCCGGACGGACGGCTCCGTCTTGAGGAGACCTGGGAGTGGGAGTCGCGTCCCGGCTCTGGCACCAGCGCCGTCGAAGAGGTCCGCTGACGCGTCAGTGAGCTGCGCTCACGCCGCGGGGAACGCGCTGACGCGTCGGGAAGTCGCGCTGACGCGTCGGGAAATCGCGCTGACGCGTCGGGAAATCGCGCTGACGCGTCGGGGCGGCGGGCCGTCCCGACGCGGGGGCCGACCGGGCCTCAGGACGGCCCCTCCTGCAGTTCCTGCGTCGCGTCGCGGTACGCGGCGGCGACACGGGTGAACATCTCCAGCATCATCGCCGCCTGCTCCGGGCCGAAGTGCTCGGCCACCCTTCCCAGGTGCCGTTCGGACAGGGCCGCGGCGGCGTAGTACTTCGCCATGCCCTCGGCGACCGGCTCGACGATGACCGCGCGCCGGTCCTGGGCGCTGCGCGTCCGGCGGACGTAGCCGCCGCGCTCCAGCCGGTCCACCAGGCGGGTCGCCGACGCCGACGGCAGGTCGAGTCCGGCCGACAGGGCCCCGACCGGGAGCGGCCCGCGCATCTCCATGAGGATCAGCGCGGCCACGTCCGCCATCTGCAGACCGAGCCGGTCGGCGACCGCCTGGTTGTGCAGCATGAACGAGATCACGAACTCGCGGTACAGGTCCGCCGGCGAAGAACTCTGGGCCACATGGCCAGTCTACTCCCGAACGATGTATCTTCGAATCGGAGATACTCCGATGGGAGAAGAAATGGACGTCATCGTGATCGGCGCCGGAGTGGGCGGGCTCGCCGCCGCCCGGCGGCTGCTGGCGGACGGGCACACCGTGCGGGTGTTCGAGAAGGCCCCCGGGCGCCGGACGGGAGGCGCGGCGCTCACCATCTTCGGCAACGGCGCGGCGGTGCTGAGCGACCTCGGCATCGACCTGGACGGCGTCGGCGGGCGCATCGACCGGATCGACGCGCGCACCGCGGACGGCAGGCTGCGCACCACCATGGACCTCGCCCACGCGGCGGACGCCTACGGCTTCCCCACCCGGTCGATCTCCCGGCGGCAGATCGTGGACCTGCTGTCCGGCGGGCTCCCGGACGGCCTGGTCCGCTACGGCACCGGCTGCGCCCGCGTCACCCAGGACGCCGGGTCGGCCACCGCCGTCTTCGAGGACGGCTCCACCGCGACCGGGGACGTGGTCGTCGGCGCGGACGGCGTCAACTCGGTCGTCCGGCGGCAGCTCTGGGGCGAGGGGACCGTCCGGCCCGCGTCGTTCGGCACCTGGCAGGGGCTCAGCCCGATCGACATCGACATCACCGACACGACCCTGCACTACATGATCACCGGTAAGGAGGGCGCCTGCGGGCTCATCCCGGCCGGGCCGGGCCTGCTCCAGTGGTGGTTCGACGTGCGGTGGAAGCCGGCCGACCCGCGCCCGGACGACCCGGTGGAGATGCTGCGCCGGCGTTTCGGCCACTGGGCCTACCCGGTGCCCGAGATCCTCGCCGCCGCGACCGCGGACGACCTGGACTTCTTCGGGCACCGCTGGAACAAGGTCCGCCGCGTGTGGGGCGAGGGCCGCGTCACGCTGCTCGGCGACTCCGCGCACACCATGCCGCCCACCCTCGGCCAGGGCGCGAACCAGACCTTCGAGGACGCCTGGGTGCTCGGCCGTGAACTGGCCGACGCACCGCTCGGGGACGGCCGGAGCGTCCCCGAGCGGCTGCGCGCGTACGAGCGGGCCCGCTACCCGCACGTGAACCTGGTCTCGCAGATGGCCAAGCGCAACCCGGCGAACTGGCGGATCCCGCCGGCCCTCGGCAAGCGCATCTCCGAGACGGCCCAGACCAAGCTGCTCGCCCGGTTCAGCAACCGGCTGACCGAAGGACCGCTGCCGACCGGCGAGCCCGCCCCGCCGGCGGCGACGAACGCCTAGCCGCTCAGAGCGGCAGGACGGACGAGGGGGCGGGCACCGCGAACGGCTCGGCGGCGGGTGTCAGCCGTCCGGACGCGGGATCGCGGTGGAAGACGGTCACCGTGTCGGAGCGCTGGTTGGCGCAGAACAGCAGGCGGCCGTCCGGGCTGAGGGCGATGTCGCGCGGCCAGACGCCGCCACAGGACACGACCTCGACCGGTTCGAGGACCGCCCCGCCGCCGGTGACGGCGTGGACGGCGATGGTGTCGTCGCCCCGGTCGGTGCTGTACACCTGCGCGCCGTCCGGGGCGATCCGGAGGCCGGCCGAGAAGTTGGCGGCGGGGTCCGCGGCGTCGCGGCGGGTGGGGAGTTCCGCGCCCGGTTCGAGGCGTCCGGACTCCGCGTCCCAGGCGCAGACGATGAGCGTGCAGGACAGCTCGTTGACGAGGTAGGCGTGCCGCCCGGACGGGTGGAAGACCAGGTGGCGCGGGCCCCGGCCGTCCGGGACGCGCGCGGTGCCGTGCGGTTCCAGGCGTCCCTTGGCGGGGTCGAACGCGTAGACGTGCACGCGGTCCGCGCCGAGGTCGGTGCACAGGACGAAGCGCCCGTCCGGGGAGATCGCGGCCATGTGCGCGTGCGAGCCGGGCAGGTGCTCCACCGCCTGGACCGGCCCGGACGCGGTGATCCGCCCGTCCGCGCCGGTCGGCAGCACCGACAGCACGCCGTCGCCGTAGTTGGAGACGAACACGTAGGGCGCGCCGGGGTGGACGGCGACGTGGCACGGCAGCCCTCCCCCGCTCGCCGCCTCCGCGACCGGCTCCCCCAGGTCGAGGCCGTCGCGGAGCGGGACGGAGGCGACGCGTCCGGCGACCTCCTCTTCGAGGACGGCGTGCAGCATGCCGTGGCGCGGGTCGAACGCCACGTACGACGGCTCGGTGAGCGGCAGCGCGCACTCGGCGGTGATCGCGCCGGACGCGTCGTACCGGGCGCTGCGCAGGGCCACGCCGGGGACGGGCCCGGACCCGCCGATGATCAGCCGGCCGGGGGCCTGGGGGGTGTGGGTCACGGTTCCGTCCTGTTCCCTGCGGTGAGTGCCTCGGTCAGACGATCAAGGTAGGCGCGGACCGGCCCGAAGGTCAGCATCCCGCTCGCGGCGCCGGCGAGTTCCCCGGCGGCGGGCTCCAGCTCGTCGCGCAGCCGGCGCATCGCGGCCCGGTCGTCCAGGCGGAGCGCGGTCTCGGCGTGCAGGCAGCACCGCGCCTCGAACAGCAGGTCGCGGGGCGAGGGCGGGATGTCGCGGGCGGCGCGTCCGGCCTCGTCGCGGCGGCCCTGGGCGAGGAGCAGCAGCGGCCGGGCCCACGGTTCGTAGGGGCCCCAGTCCAGGTCGCCGAGGTCGGCGATGCCGGTGCCGCCGGTTCTGAGGCGGAGGCCGAGCAGGGCGAGCGGGAGGAGCCCGTGCTCGACGCCGCGCATGCCGGTGCCGTCCAGGCGGGCGGCGGCGCGCCGGTAGGCGTTCTCGGCGTCCGGCGACCCGGCTTCGGCCAGGCGCAGCGCGCGGTACCAGTCGGTGAAGACGCCGGCGAGCGGGAGGTCGTAGCGTTCGGCGTGCGCGTCGGCGGCGTCCGCGTGCCGGTCGGCGGCGGCGAGGTCGGCGAGCGCGGCCGACGACTGGACGAGGATGAGGCGCGCGAGGACCTCGTACGGCACGAGCCCGTGCTCGCGCGCGAGCTCCAGCAGTTCGGCGGCGATGTCCGCGCGCTCGGGGGCCAGGCCCGCGCGCTGGAAGGTCTGCAGGTAGCGGGCGTTGAGCGCGAACGCCAGCAGCGGCGGGTCGGCGGCGGCGCGGGCCAGGCGCTCGGCCTCGCGGGCGGCCTCGTCGCCGCGTCCGCCGGGGTCGGCGCGCAGTTCCATGGCGATGGTCGCCAGCAGGCGGGCGCGTTCGGCCGGGTGCTCGCCGGGCGGCAGCGCCGCCAGCAGCCGTCCGGCGGTCGCGGCCGTCCGCGCGGCGAGCCCGGGGTCGTCGGCGGCGGTCCAGTTGGCGGGCAGGTCGAACGCGCCCAGCACGCGCGCGGCGAGCAGCGGATCGGCCGGTTCCTCCGCGGCCTGGAGCGCGATCGCGCGCTGCCGCCGGGCGCCCGCGAGGTCGCCGGTGAGCGCCAGCGCCCGCCCGAGCCCCATCCGCATCTCCAGCACCTCCCGCGCCTCCACCCCCCCCGCAGGCTCCACCCCCTCCGCGAGGTCCAAGCCGTCCGCGCGGTCCAAGTCGCCCAGGCGGTCCAAGCCCTCCGCGCGGTCCAAGCCCTCCGCGCGGTCCGAGCCCTCCGCGCGGTCCGAGCCCTCCGCGCGGTCCGAGCCTTCCCCGCGGTCCGTGCCTTCCCCGCGGC
>NZ_JBFAOF010000406.1:0-6044 GCF_040675125.1 Spirillospora sp. NPDC049652
CCACCAAACGGATTTTGTTTTTTTTTTCCTGGGTGTCGGTCGTGGTGTCTTCCCCTCCCCCCCGGCGCCCGGGCCGCGGGGGGGGGGCGGGGCCCCCTTTCCGGTGCGGTGGGTCAGGAGGTGGCGGCGTCCTTGGCTCGGGCCTTGAGGGCGCGGGTGACGCCGTCGCGGCCCTCGGACAGGAGGCGGACGAGGGCGGACGGCGGGTTCTCCGCCGCGATGTACGCCTCGGTGCGGTCGACCGTGGACTGGTCGATCACCAGGAAGGGGTAGCCGACCTCCGCGAACGTCTGGGACGTGTCGCTCGACCACTCCTTCCAGATCCGGCCGACCTCGGCGAAGTACTTCTCCACGTAGGGGAGCAGCAGCTCGGCCTGGTCGGGCTCGACGAAGCCGCCGATGGTGGCGCGGAAGACGGCGTTCGGGAGGGTCCCGGACGTGATCTTCTCCCACGCGGCGGCCTTGGCCTCGGCGGTCGGGATCGCGGCGGCGCCGGCGGCGGCGTGCCGCTCGCCCGCCGCGGTCGGGTCGCGCTTCAGCTCGGCGTCCAGCTCGGCCTGGCCCGCCTTCCCGGTGACGACCAGGCGGCGCAGCAGCGTCCAGCGCAGCTCGGTGTCGACGGTGAGGCCGTCGAGGACCTCGGTGCCGTCGAGCAGGCCCCGGACGTACGCCAGGTGCTCGTCCGAGGTCGCGACCCCGGTGAACGCCTGGACGTAGGCGAGCTGGAAGTCCGAGCCCGGCGCGGCCTCGCGGGCGAGGTCGTAGAGGGCGTCGGCGAGCAGCCGCAGGCCCTCGGGACGCCACGCCGGGTCCGCGTACTGCTGGAGGGCCGTGCGCGCCTGCCGCAGCAGGGTCTGGGTGACCATGATGTCGGTGACGCCGCGGATCCCGGACACTACGAGCCGGACGTAGTCGCGGGTGGCCATCTCGGCGTCGCGGGTCATGTCCCACGCGGCCGACCAGCACAGGGCGCGCGGCAGGCCGTCCTTGATGTCGCCGATGCCCTCGACCAGCGTCTTCAGCGAGTGGTCGTCGAGCCGGACCTTGGTGTAGGTCAGGTCGTCGTCGTTCACCAGGATGAGGTCCGGGCGCTTGTCGCCGACGAGCTCGGGCACCTCGGTGCGCGCCCCGACGACGTCCAGCTCCACCCGGCGGCGGCGGACGATGCCGTCCGGCGTCCGGTCGTACAGGCCGATCGCGAGGCGGTGCGAGCGCAGCGTCGGGTAGTCGGCCTTGGCCTCCTGCAGGACGGCGAACGAGGTGAAGTTCCCGTCCGCGTCGAGCTCGTACTCCGGGCGCATGGTGTTGACGCCCGCGGTCTCCAGCCACTCCTTCGACCAGGAGGTGAGCTCGCGCCCGGACGTCTGCTCCAGCGCGCCCAGCAGGTCGGTGAGGACGGTGTTGCCCCACGCGTGCCGGTCGAAGTAGTGCCGGACGCCCTCGAGGAAGTTGTCCCGCCCGACGTAGGCCACCAGCTGCTTCAGGACGCTCGCGCCCTTGGCGTAGGTGATCCCGTCGAAGTTGACCTCCACCGCGCGGATGTCGGGGATGTCGGCCGAGATCGGGTGCGTGGACGGCAGCTGGTCCTGCCGGTACGCCCACGCCTTCTCCAGGTTCGCGAACGTCGTCCAGGCGCCCTTCCACTTGGTCGCCTCGGCCTGGCACAGCACGCTCATGAACGTCGCGAACGACTCGTTCAGCCACAGGTCGTCCCACCAGCGCATGGTGACCAGGTCGCCGAACCACATGTGCGCCATCTCGTGCAGGATCGTCTCGGCGCGGCGCTCGTAGGCGGCGTCGGTGACCCGCGACCGGAAGACGTAGTCCTCCAGGAAGGTGACGCAGCCCGCGTTCTCCATCGCGCCCGCGTTGAACTCCGGCACGAACAGCTGGTCGTACTTGTTGAACGGGTAGGGGCGGCCGAAGACCTCCTCGAAGAACGCGAAGCCCTGCCGGGTCACGTCCACGATGGCGTCGGCGTCCAGGTGCTCGCCGAGCGACGCGCGGCAGAACACGCCGAGCGGGATCACCGAGCCGTCCGCGCGGCGGTACTCGTCGCGGACGACGTGGTACGGCCCGGCGACCAGCGCCGTGATGTAGGTGGAGATGCGCGGCGTGCGCGCGAAGCGCCGGACCCTGCCCTCGACCTTCTCGGGGGCCTCGTTGGACACGACCTCCCAGTCCTCGGGGGCGATGACCGTGAACTCGTGCTCGGCCTTGAGGTCCGGCTGGTCGAAGCAGGTGAACATCCGGTGCGCGTCGGCCGTCTCGAACTGCGTGTAGAGGTAGACGGACTGGTCGACCGGGTCGACGAAGCGGTGCAGGCCCTCGCCGGAGCGGGAGTACGTCGCGTCCGCCACGACCTTGAGCTCGTTGCCGGCGGCGAGGTCCGGCAGCGGGATGCGGCCCTTCTCCGCGTCGTAGGAGGCCGGGTCGAGCGCCCGGCCGTTCAGCGTCACCTCGTGCACGACCCCGCCGTGCAGGTCGACGAAGGTCGAGGCGCCCGGCTCGGCGCAGCCGAACCGGATCACGGTGGTGGACCCGAACCGCTCCGCGCCGGTCGTCAGGTCGAGCTCCACCTCGTACGACTCGACGGTGAGCAGCCGCGCCCGTTCCCGCGCCTCGTCGCGCGTGAGGTTGCCTGCCACGTGTACTCCCTCGTGGTCAAAGAACGTCGTCAAAGAACCCTGTCCCCCCATGTCTACCAATGCGCGGGCCTCCACGGCGTCGGCGGCACCGTCCCGTGTCCGCGCGCGGCGCGTCGTTCTTCCGCCAGCGGCACGTTCCGTGGGCGTCCGGCGGACGTTCCGTGACGGCGTTCGGCATGGTCAGGCCAGAGGTTCGGCACGGTCCGGCCGGAGGGAGGGGCGTGGCCCGGTCGTACGCTGGTCGCCGCGCGGCCGCGCGTCCGTCCCGGGGGGAATGCGGAGGGACGGGCCCGGGTTGCCGCTTACGACTTTTCGACCTGGCTGAGGAGGCTGACGATGTCCCAGCGTGTGGACTTCTGGTTCGACCCGCTGTGCCCGTGGGCGTGGATCACGTCGCGGTGGATCCACGAGGTGGCGGAGCACCGCGACCTGGACGTCCACTGGCACGTGATGAGCCTGTCGGTCCTGAACGAGGACAAGGACGTCCCGCAGAAGTACAAGGAGATGATCGACCGCGGCTGGGGCCCGGTGCGGATCGCCATCGCCGTCGAGCAGAAGGCCGGCCCCGAGGCGCTCGGACGCCTCTACACCGAGCTCGGCACGCGCCGCCACAACGAGGGCCGCGAGTGGAGCGAGGAGCTGTTCCGCGAGGCGCTGACCGCCGCCGGCCTGGACCCGGAGCTGGCCGCGGCCGCCGAGGACACCTCCCTCGACCCGGCCGTCCGCGCGTCCCACAAGGACGGCATCGACCGCGTCGGCCAGGAGGTCGGCACGCCGGTCATCGAGATCGAGGGGCACGCCTTCTTCGGCCCGGTCGTCACCCCGATCCCGCGCGGCGAGCAGGCGCTGAAGCTGTTCGACGGCGTCGTGGCGGTGGCGTCGGTGGACGGTTTCTACGAGCTCAAGCGGACCCGCACCCGCGACCCCATCTTCGACTGAGCCCGGGGCGCGGCGTCCTCGACTGAGCCGCGGTGCGCGGCGGCCCCGCCGGAGCCGCCGGAGGCCGGCACCTGCTCAGGCGGAGGCCGGCACCCGGTCAGGCGGAGGCCGGCGCCCGGTCAGGCGGGGGTCTGCGCGGGCTCGTCGGTTCCCTCGGCGAGCCCCGCGGACCAGCGCTCCTCCACCCGTCCGAGCTTCCAGTAGAGCAGCGCGCCCGCCCACAGGACGAGCAGCAGGCCGGTGACGACGAACCCGGCGATGTTCAGGTCGAGGGCGCCGATCCAGTCCCAGAACCCGCCGGTGAGCCCGGCGCGGTCCTGCAGGACCTGGAGCAGCTCGGTGCCGCCGATGACGAACGCGAACACGACCGAGACGCCGGTCAGCGTGATGTTGTAGAAGACCTTGCGGACGGGGTTGGAGAACGCCCAGCCGTAGGCGAAGTTCATGAACGTGCCGTCGATGGTGTCCCACAGGGACATGCCCGCGGCGAAGATGATCGGCAGGCACAGTGCCGCGTACCAGGGCAGTCCGGCGCCCGCCGCCGCGCTGCCGGCGAGCGCGAGCAGCGCGATCTCCGAGGCGGTGTCGAAGCCCAGGCCGAACAGGAACCCCAGCGGGTACATCTGCCACGGCCTGGTGATCAGCCGGGTGAACCGGCCGAGGATCCGGTTCATGAAGCCGCGGTTGTTGAGCTGGTCCTCCAGTGCCGCCTCGTCGTACTCCCCGGCCTTCATCCTGCGGAACACCTTGATGATCCCGACCAGGATCACCAGGTTGATGGTCGCGATCGCGGCCAGGAAGGTGCCGGAGACGGTCGGGCCGATCGTCCCGGTGATCTTGTGCAGGCCGGACTGCTCGTCGGAGATCCCGTTGGCCAGGGCCTTCACGCCGAGCCCGAGCAGGACGCACGAGACGAACACCACCGAGGAGTGCCCGAGCGAGAACCAGAAGCCGATGGACACCGGGCGCTTGCCCTCGTTCATCATCTTCCGGGTCGTGTTGTCGATGGCCGCGAGGTGGTCGGCGTCGAAGGCGTGCCGCATGCCGAGCGTGTAGGCGGTGAGCCCCACGCCGATGCCGAACAGCTTGCCGTCCCCGAGGCGGTAGTGGCCGGGCAGGACCAGCAGGAGCAGGATGCCCCAGCCGACGACGTGCAGCGCGAGGATGAACGCCGCCATCCCCCCGAGCCGGCCCCACTCGCCCGCGCCCAGGGAGCGCCGCACTCCCGTGCCGCTCTCGCTCATCCGCCGCCCTCTCTCGCGTATGTACTGCTCTGACCAAATTTACGCAGTTGCAAGAAAGTTGCAATACCCGCGCGGGGATCATTCCCTCCTTCCCGGACGCGGGCCGCCGCCGGCGCCGCGACCTGGGACTTCACCGGGGATTCTGCTTGCCTCGCGATCTCCGCTGGAGCAGACTCGGCCCTCCTGGACGTGGCAACGGTTTTCATATCCGTTTCGGGGGCATACGTGAAGGTAGCTTTCGTCGGCAAGGGCGGCAGCGGCAAGACGACGCTGTCCGCGCTGTTCATCCGGCACCTCACCGCGAAGGACCTGCCCGTCGTCGCGGTGGACGCCGACATCAACCAGCACCTCGGGGTCGCGCTCGGCCTGGACGAGGAGCGGGCCGCCAAGATCCCGGCGCTGGGCGACCGCCTCCCGGAGATCAGGACCCATCTGCGCGGCCGGAACTGGCGGATCTCCTCGCCGTCCGCGATGGTCAAGACCACCCCGCCCGGCTCCGGCTCGCGGCTGCTCACGGTCGGCGGGAACGACCCGGTGCACGCGCTCGGCGAGCAGGTGGACGGCGCGACCCTGCTGGTCACCGGTCCTTTCAACGACGACGACCTCGGCGTCTCCTGCTACCACTCCAAGACCGGCGCGGTCGAGCTCTACCTGAACCACCTGGTGGACGGCCCCGGCGAGTACGTCGTCGTGGACATGACGGCGGGCGCCGACACCTTCGCGTCCGGCCTGTTCACCCGCTTCGACCTGATGTTCCTGGTGGCCGAGCCCACCCGCAAGGGCGTCGCCGTCTACCGGCAGTACAAGGAGTACGCCGCCGACCACGACGTCGCCATCACCGTCGTCGGCAACAAGATCCAGGGTGACGCCGACATCGCCTACCTGCGCGAGCAGGTGGGCGACGACCTGCTCACCTGGGTCAGCCAGTCGGCGTCCGTCCGCGCCCTGGAGCAGGGCCGGCAGGGCGTCGAGCTGGAGTCGGCGAACGAGGCCGCCCTCGACTGGATGCTCGCCGCCGTCGACGCCCGCCGCAAGGACTGGGTGAGGTACCGCCGCCAGGCCGTCGAGTTCCACCTCAGAAACGCCCGCAGCCGCACCGACGCGGCGGCGGTCGCCGAACTGGAGCGCCAGATCGACCCCGACTTCCGCTACCCGACCTGAAGAGTCCACCCCCACCCCTGACCACGCCACCCCACCCCCCGGGGGGCGTCGC
>NZ_JBFAOF010000407.1:0-6044 GCF_040675125.1 Spirillospora sp. NPDC049652
AACGCGACCCGCAGGTCGCTCACCTCCAGCAGCGGCGGCTTCGCGCCGCCCTCCGCCGGGCCCGCCCCGGCCGGGTCCTCTCCCGCCCGGTTCTCCCCGGGCGGGGTCTCGCCGGGTGTCATGTCGGCCGATGTCATGATCACCGCAGTTTCGGGTCCAGGGCGTCGCGCACCGCGTCGCCGAGCAGCAGGAACGACAGCACCGTGGCGGACAGGAACAGCGCCGGGAAGACCAGCAGGTGCGGGTGGTCCACGACGTAGGACTGCGCCAGGTTCAGCTGCAGCCCCCAGGACACCTTCGGGTACTGGAGGCCGACGCCGAGGAAGTCGAGCGTCGCCTCGCCGGCGATGACGTTCCCGACGTTCAGCGTCGCCACCACGATCACCGGCGCGATCGCGTTGGGCAGCACGTGCCGGGCCATGATCCGCGCGTCGGACGCGCCGAGCAGCCGGGCCGCGCGCACGTAGTCGGCGTCCCGGACGGAGATCACCTGCCCGCGCATGATCCGGACCATGGTCGTCCAGCCGAGCAGCACCAGCACCAGCGTCATCGCGCCGACCCCGTGCCCGGGGAAGGCGACCAGCACGACGGTCGCGCCGAGGACGAAGGGCAGCCCGAAGAACACGTCGGTGAGCCGGGCGATCACCGCGTCCACCAGGCCGCCGTAGTAGCCCGACAGCAGCCCGAACACCAGGGCGATGAGCAGCGCGAACAGCGTCACGACCAGGCCGATCAGCAGGGTCGGCCGGGCGCCGTGCACGACGTGCGAGTAGTAGTCGCAGCCGGCCAGGTCGGTGCCGAACCAGTGCGCGCCCGACGGCCCGGCCTTGGCCAGGTTCGGGTCGCAGTCCTGGTTCACGCCGCGGTCGGTGAACAGGCGCGGGACGGCCGCCATCAGCGCGACCAGCACCAGCACCGCCGAGGCGGCCCAGAACAGGACGCGGTGGCGCAGGTCGTACCAGGCGTCCCGCCACAGCGACGCGGCGCGGCCCTCGACCAGCCCGCCCGCCTCGGCGACGGCCGCGCCGGTCTCCCCGGTCTGCACGTCAGTCATAGCGGATCCTCGGGTCGAGCAGGCCGTAGAGGAGGTCCACGGCGAGGTTCACCAGGATGAAGATGAGCACGAGCAGGGTGACCGCGCCGACGACGACGGGCCCCTCCTTGAGCTGGATGGACTGGAACACCTGCTGGCCGACGCCGGGCAGGTTGAAGATGCCCTCGGTGACGATCGCGCCGCCCATCAGCGCCCCGAAGTCCACGCCGAGGTAGGTGACGACGGGGATCAGCGAGTTGCGCAGCCCGTGCCGGACGACCACGCGGCTGCGGCTGAGCCCCTTCGCGCGGGCCGTCCGGACGTAGTCGGCGCGCAGGTTCTCGGCCAGGCTCGTCCGGGTGAGGCGGGCGACGTAGGACAGGCCGAACGAGCCGAGCACCATGCCGGGCAGCAGGTAGCTGTAGGGCCAGCCGTCGTCGGCGCCCGCCGACGGGAAGATCTTCCAGTGCACCCCGAACAGGATCTGCGCGGTGTAACCGACGACGAACACCGGGACGGCGATGAGCAGCGTCGTCCCGCCGAGCACGAGCGTGTCGGCGAGCTTGCCGCGGCGCAGGCCCGCCCACACGCCGAGCGCGATCCCGACGACCAGTTCGAAGACCCACGCGGTGACCGCGAGCTTCGCGGTCACCTGCCAGCGCCCGGTCAGCATCGCGCTGACCTTCTGGCCGTCGTAGTTCTCGCCCAGGTCGCCGTGCGCGAGCAGGCCCCACATGTACTTGCCGTACTGCTCCAGCAGCGGATCGTTCAGGTTGTAGCGTTCACGCAGCGTGTGCAGCACGGTGTCCGGGATCGGCTTGTCCCCGGCCATCGCCTGGATGGGGTCGCCCGGCAGGGCGAACACCAGCAGGTAGATCAGCAGGGTCGTGCCCAGGAAGACCGGGACCGCCTGGAGCAGGCGACGCAGCGCGTACCGCCACATCTACTTCTTCACCGTGACTTCGTCCACCAGCAGGCCGAGCGCGAACGGCGTGATCGTCACATTGTCGACCTTGCTGGACCGGCCGGCCTGCCCCGCCCAGGTCCACAGCGGGATCTGCGGCATCTCCTGGAGCGCGACGTCCTCGGCCTCGTTGTAGTCCTTGAGGGCCTCGTCCTGGTTGGGCGCGCCGTTCGCCTTGGTGATCAGCGAGTTGAACCGCGCGTTGTTCCAGCCCATCCGGTTGCCCGGCCCGTACATGTTCTCCAGGTAGTTCTGGGGGCTCGGGTAGTCGGCCTCCCAGTTCTGCCGGTACGGGCCCTTCTCCTGGTGCTTGCGCAGCATCCCGAAGTAGTCGGACGCGGGGATCTGCCGGAACTGCACGTCGGTGATGCCGAGGTTCTGCTTCAGCGAGTTCGCGACGATCTGCATCCACTGGTAGTACGTCGGCTGGGCGTTGGAGAAGTACAGCTCCAGCGTGCCCTTGAACCCGCCGGCCTCCTGGAACAGCTGCTTGGCCTTGGCCGGGTTGAACGTGCACAGCTCGCCGCAGGCGTTCGCGCGGTGCCCCTGGATCGCCGGCGGCAGGATCGCGTCGGCCACGATGTAGTCGCCGTTGTAGACCGCCTTGTTGATCCCCTGCCGGTCGATCGCCATCGAGATGGCCTGCCGGAACTTGGGGTTGGCGTAGCGCGAGTCCCACAGCGGGAAGGCGAGGTAGTCGATCGTGCTCTTCTTGTGCGCGATGAACCGGTCGCCGAGCAGCCGCTTGGCCTCGGGCACCTTCGCCGCGGGGATCGTCTGCAGGACGTCGATGCGCCCGGCGCGCAGGTCGGTGTAGGCGGTGTCGGCGCTGGAGTAGCTCTTCCAGGTGATGCCCTTGTTGTGCGGCTTGCGGGGGCCCTGGTAGCCCGCGAACGCCTTGGCCTTGACCTGGACGTTGTGCTGCCAGTTGCCGTCCATCTCGTACGGCCCGTTGCCGATCGGATGGTCGTCGTAGGCCTTCAGGTCCTTGAAGGCCGCCTTCGGCATCGGCGCGAACGCCGGGTAGGTCAGCAGGTAGGGGAACTGGCTGAACGGCGCGTCCAGCGTGACCTTGAGCGTCGTCTCGTCCACGGCCTGGACGCCGGACAGCTTGTCGGTCTTCGGCTTGGCCTTGGTGTCGGCCGGGTTCAGGTCGGCGTACCCCTGCAGGTGCTGGAAGTACTCGTTCGCCTGGGTGCCGTTCGGGCCGTAGGCCGCCCAGTTCCAGGCGTCGGCGAAGCTCGACGCGGTCACCGGCTCGCCGTTGTGGAACTTGCGCCCCGGCTGCAGCTTGATCGTCCAGGTCTTCTGGTCGGTGCTGTCGACCGACTGGGCGGCCAGCGGGTACGGCTTGCCGTCCTTGGTGAGGCCCTCGATGTTGTCGAACAGGTTCGTCACGACGTCGAAGGAGTAGCTGCTGGTGGTGTTCCCCGGCGTGAGGTGGTCGGGTTCGGAGTGCCCCATGGTGAAGGTCCCGTCACCCGACTTGCCGCCGCCACCGCAGGCTGCGGCGCCGGTCGTCACGGCGAGCAGCACCGCTGCGAACGCCGCCGTTCGTCCCAGGCCCGTCATGTGCCCCTCCCTCGCGCGTCGCGTTGCGGAAGCCTTCGTACCGTTGAAACGATCTTCGCGCTCCCGTCATGCGAGATTCGTCACCTATTCGAGATCACTTCATCGGAAGGAACCCCCTGTGTCAGGATCCGCAGCAGCCACGACCGCCTCACCCGGGTCCGCGCGGACCGCCGCGTCCGCCGAGGTCGCCGGCATCTGCTCCGAACTGATCCGGCTCGACACCACCAACCGGGGCGAGGGCGACGCCGAAGGGGAGCGCGCCGCCGCCGAGTACGTCGCCGGGCTGCTGGCGGACGCGGGAGCCGAGCCGGTCGTGGCGGAGTCCGCGCCGGGCCGGGCCAGCACTCTCGTCCGGATCGCCGGGACCGATCCGTCGCACCCGCCGTTCCTGGTCCACGGCCACCTGGACGTGGTGCCCGCCGAGGCGTCCGACTGGCGCGTCCACCCGTTCTCCGGCGAGGTCGAGGACGGGTGCGTCTGGGGCCGGGGCGCGGTCGACATGAAGGGCTCGCTCGCCATGACGCTGGCGGTCGTCCGGCAGCGCTTGCGCGAGGGCCGGCGGACGCGCGGCGACCTCGTGCTGGCGTTCCTGGCCGACGAGGAGTGCACTGGCGACTTCGGCTCCCGGTACGTGGTGGGCGAGCACGCGGACTGGTTCGACGGCGTCACCGAGGCGATCAGCGAGTCCGGCGGCTACAGCGTCACCGCGCCGACCGGCGCCCGGGTCTACCCGGTCGCGGTCGGCGAGCGGTCCACCGCGTGGATGCGGCTGACCGCGCGCGGAACCGCCGGGCACGGCTCCAAGCCCGCCCCGGACAACGCCGTCGCCGAGCTGTGCCACGCCGTCTCCCGGATCGCCTCCCACCAGTGGCCGGTGCGGCTCACCCCGGCCGTCCAGGCGCTGCTCACCGAACTGGGCGAGGTCCTCGGCGAGCCGATCGACCAGGACCGGCTGGACGCCGAGGCCGAGCGGCTCGGCCGGATCGGCGAGCTGTTCGCCGGGACGGTCCGCAACTCGGCGACCCCGACCCGGCTGGACGCGGGCTACAAGGTCAACGTCGTCCCCGGCTCGGCGTCGGCGCAGGTGGACGGCCGCTACCTGCCGGGCCTCGGCGAGGAGTTCCTGGCCACGATCGACCGGCTGCTCGGCCCCCGGGTGACCCGCGAGTTCGTCAACCACGAGCCGGCGCTGCCCGGCGACCCGTCCGGGCCGACCTTCACCGCCCTGTCCGACGCGCTGCGCGGCGAGGACGAGGCGGCCCGCCCGGTCCCGTACGTGATGGCGGGCGGGACGGACGCCAAGTCGTTCGCGCGCCTGGGAATCCGCAGCTTCGGTTTCGCGCCGCTGCTGCTGCCGCCCGACCTGGACTACTTCGCCATGTTCCACGGCGTGGACGAGCGCGTCCCGGTCGCCGGGCTGGAGTTCGGCACCCGCGTCCTGGACCGCTTCCTCGACACCCGCTGACCCGCCGCCCGCTGACCCGCCGCCCGAGGTCGACGGCCCCGAACAACCGTCCGGGCCGTCCCGCCGTCCCACCGGCGAAGATCTCCGCGGACCGGGTATCGAACAGGGGTGGACCTCACCAGCGCCGCGCGGCGGCTCTACGGCGTGGCTCCCGAGGAGTTCACCGCCACACGCCAGGAACTGGCGAAACTCGCCCGGCGGGACGGCGACACCGTGCTCGCCAAGCGCCTCGGGGCGCTGCGGCGTCCGACCGTGTCGGCGTGGGCGGTGAACCTGCTGTCCCGGGAGGCCGCGCCGGAACTGGAGATGCTCCTGGACACCGGGTCCGACCTGCGCGGGGCGTGGTCGCAGGGCCGTCCGATCAGCGGCCTGGAGCAGCGGCGCGGCGAGCTGGTCGACCTGCTGGTGCGGACCGCGCGCCGCCTGGCCGCCGAGGCCGGGCGGCCCCTGCGGGACCCGGCCGTCCGGGAGGTCGAGGACACCCTGCTCGCCGCGACCGTGGACCCGGACGCGGCGGAGGAGGTCCGGGCGGGCGCGCTGTCCCACCCGCTGAGCCACACCGGCTTCGTCCCCGCCGGGTTCGCCCCCGCACCCCCCACCAGCGAGGAACAGGCCCCACAACCCGCCAGAAAGCGCCCAGCAGCCCCGAAAACGACTCCGCACCGAAACCCCTCGGCCGCGCGGCGGAAGCCCCAGATCGAACCTCAGGCCGCCGATGGGCCGGCAGAGCGGGCCGAGCGCGAGCGGCGGCGGGCCGAGACGGCCAAGAAGGCGGAAGAGGCCGAACGGCGGGCGGTCAAGGCGGAGAGCGTCCTGGAAGCCCGGGAGGCGGAGGCCGACGAGGCCCGCCGGGAACTGAACGCGGTGGAGGCCGAGGCCCAGCGCCTGCGCGCCGAACTCGACGCCGCCGAGCACCGGGGCGAGCGCCTGCGGCGGCGCTTGGAGCGCGCGGAGCGGCGGCGGGCGCGGGCCGCCGAGGACGCCGCGAAGGCCCGGACGGCGGCCCGCCC
>NZ_JBFAOF010000408.1:0-6037 GCF_040675125.1 Spirillospora sp. NPDC049652
GATGCCGGTGATCCGGCTCCACGGCACGGTCGTCCGCCACCCCGCGACCGTCACGCCGTCCTCGGACAGCGTCACCAGCGGGTTGTGCCGACGTATCCGCGCGAGGGCCCAGCCCAGCAGGAACAGGACCAGGACGGAGGCCGTCCAGCACGTGACGGCCGTCGAGACGCTGCGCTCGACCGCCAGCATCACCGCGCCCACGACGACCAGCACCAGCGAGGTCAGGCCGAACCGCAGGATCAGCCGGCCCGGGACGACCCGCACGGCCAGCGCCTCACCCCGCCCCGGCACGAGGCCCGGACCCGGACCCGCTCCTTCCAGTACCGGTGCGGCCTCGTTCACGGTGATGATCCGGCTGTAGGCGATCACCTGTCCGCGCATCCAGGCGAACAGCCCGAGGACGGACGGGATCGTGATCACGGCCGCCGCCACCGGCACCCCGGCCGGGCCGATCACGCCCGACCCGCGCAGCAGCCCGAGCGCCGTCCCGAGGACGACGATGTAGAGGAGCAGCAGGACCCGGAAGCGCCGCCGCACCCGTCCCAGCCGCATCCGCGCGTAGTTGACCGCGATCCACTGGGCCTCGGGCTCGTCCGCCCGCCCCGTCCTGATGATCCCCTCGCGGACGGACGGTGCCAGCGCGCGCCACCGGGAGCGCAGCTCAGAAGCCTGGTCGGACACGGGAACTCCAAGCGGAGGCGGGGGGCGGGACGGCCGAAACCCGCGGATTACATCACATCCGCCGACCCTCCGCGAGCCGCCGTAAGGCCGGTCACGGTGCGTGCCGGACCCGGATCACCAGGTGGCCGCCCGCCCCGGTACCCTTCCTGGCGTGCCCGACCTGACCATTCCCGTACCGCAGTTCCCCGACGACGACGGCAGCGCCGACCCGGGGCTGCGGGACGCGCTCGCCGCGCACGCCGCGGGCCGGGCCGGCGCGCACGCGGTCATCGCCGCACTGCTCGGCAAGCGGCTGCTGGTGCCCATCGTCGCCGTCCTCACCGAGGAGGAGGACGTCGCGCCCGGTGAGCTGCGCCGCGAGAAGAACAGCGAGATGGCCCTCCCCACCCTCATGGGCGAGGACGGCCGCCGGGGCGTGCTCGGCTTCACCGCCACCGAGACCATGGCCGCGTGGCGGCCGGACGCCCGGCCCGTCGCGGTCAGCGCGCAGGAGGCCGCCGTCGCCGCGCTCGACGAGGGCGCGCACGCGCTCGTCCTGGACGTCGCGGGCCCCGTCCCGTTCGCCGTCGAGGGCCTGCACCTGCACCTGCTCGCCGAGGGCCGTCCCGTCCCGCCGCCGCACGAGGACCCCGAGATCCTCGCCGCCATCGACGCCGCGTTCGGGTCCGAACCGGCCGTCCAGGGCGTCCGCGTGGGCCGGGGAGAGAACACCGAGCTGGCCGTCCGGTTCGCCGTCGCGCCCGGCCACGACGAGCGGGCCACGGCGCAGCGCGTGTCCGACCGCCTCGCCGAGGCCCTGCGCGGACGCGTCGTCGGCGGCGTCGAACTCAGCGTCTTCCGTCGTTAGGCTGCGCGCATGAGCGCCCCTGTGTGGTCGGTGCGGGCCGACTGGACTCAGCCCCTGCGCAACGCGTGGACGCTCGCGGGCTGCGTCGTCCTGGCGCTGCTTCTCGGCTTCCGCGTCTCAGGGGCGGCGGTCCCGGCGTTCGCGTTCCTAGGCGTGCTGTGCGTGCTGCTCGGCGTCGTGGACGTCGCGCTGAAACGCCTTCCCGACCCGCTGACCCTGCCGTCGATTCCGATCGCCGCAGTGCTGCTGCTCATCGCCGACCCGTCGCGCTGGCTCGGGATGCTCGCGGGGGCGGGCCTGCTGTTCCTGGTGTTCGCCGTGCAGTGGTTCATCGTCCCGAACGCGATCGGGTTCGGCGATGTGAAACTCGCGCCCGTCCTCGGCCTGTACCTGGGCTGGCTGGGCCGTCCCGCCTGGATCACCGGCCTGTTCGGCACGATCGTCCTCGGCGGGCTGGTCGCCGTCGCCCTCCTGCTGTTCCGCCGTGCCGGACGCAAGGACCAGATGCCCTACGGCCCGTTCATGCTGGCCGGGACGGTCCTGGCCGCCCTCCTGTACGCCTGAAATTCGCTGGACGCGGCGCCGGACGTTTCGGCAGGCTGCCCCACCGATGGATATCGACGTTGAAAGCTTCATCCGGGACGGTTTCGTCCACGTGCCCGAGGCGTTCCCGCGCGCCGTCGCCGACGAGGGCCGCGCGCTGCTGTGGGAGATGGCGGGATGCTCCCCGGACGACCCGTCCACCTGGACCCAGCCCGTCCTCCGGCTGTACGACCAGGGCCAGCCGCCGTTCCGCGAGGCCGCCCAGAGCCCGAGCCTGCACCAGGCGTACGACGCGCTCGTGGGCGAAGGCCGCTGGACGCCGAAGAAGACGGTCGGCGGCAGCTACGCCGTCCGCTTCCCCTCGGACGACGACCCGGGCGACGACGGCTGGCACATCGAGTCGAGCTTCCCCGGTCCCGACCCGAACGACTACCTGAGCTACCGCGTGAACCTGACCTCGCGCGGACGCGCCCTGCTCGTCCTGTTCCTGTTCTCGGACACGGAGGAGGACGACGCCCCGACCCGCGTCCGCGTCGGCTCCCACCTGGACGTCCCGCCGCTCCTGGAACCCGCAGGCGAAGACGGACTGGCTTTCATGGAAATCGCCAACCAGGCGGCAGCCGCGAGTGAGTACCGGAAAGTAGCCTTCGCCACCGGCCGCGCGGGCGACGTGTACCTGTGCCATCCGTTCCTCGTCCACGCCGCGCAGGGCCACCGGGGCCGGAACGTGAAGTTCATGGCGCAGCCCGGCCTCGAACCCGCCGTGCCGCTCTCGGTGGACGGCCCGTCCCCGGTCGAACACGCCATCAGGCTCGGCCTCGCGTCCCGCTAGAACGACATCGGCGGCGCGATCGGCGGAGGGGGCTGTCCGCCGATCGCGCCGCCTTCCAGGCGGGACGCGCCGTCACATGCCGGACGAGGTCACCGGGAGCCCTCCTGCTTCCCGTGGCCCCATCCGTCCGCGATCAGCGCGGCCCGCAGCTCGGCGGCCGTGTCGCAGTCGAACACGTCCTTCTCCTGCAGCCGGTCCATGGGCAGCGGACCCCGCAGCGCCCACCAGCGTTTCTTGCTGCTGAGGATGAACCCCCAGGCGGGGAAGTCCGCCTCCAGCGAGGCGAGCAGGGACTCTTCCGAGGGTGAGCACGCGTTCATGGCGGGTTGAACCTTCGTTTCGAGGGAGCCGTTCGCTTCTTCGTGCCACCAGCCTCACACCTCCGAGTTACTCTCAGCTACGACACCGTCACCCCCCATGCGGCACCCCGGCACTCCGAGGGGACACCCCAATGCCAGACGACCCGAGCTACACCCGCGACCCGCTGCTCCGCTCGTTCGGACGGGTCATGCGCTCCCATCGGGAGGCGGCGGGCCTCTCCCGTCCCCAGCTGGCCGAGGAACTCGGCTGCGGCACGACGTGGATCGAGAAGCTGGAGACGGGCCGCAAACCGCCGTCCGAGGCCACCGCCGACGACTGCGACTTCCGCTTCGGCACCTCCAGAACCCGCACCTTCTGGACGATGTGGGACGAGATCAAACGCGAGGGCAAGCACGTCGCCGTCCCACCCGGCTTCGAGAAGTACTCAGCGGCTGAGGAGACGGCGACCGGCATCCGCATGTTCGCGGCTCGGCTGGTTCCCGGGTTGCTTCAGACAGAGGAGTACGCTCGGGCTGTCCTGGGGCTCAGTGAACCCCTCGACAGTCTCGATGACAGAGTGGCCGCCCGTATGAAGCGACAGGAGATCTTCGCCCGAGAGGTGCCGCCACGGCTGCGGGTAGTGCTTGATGAGACCGTTCTTCGACGGCCGGTCGGGGGACCGAAGGTCATGCGGCAGCAGCTCGAATGGCTGGTCCATCTCTCCACCACTCGGCGTGACATCAACATCCACGTTCTGCCGTTCACAGCCGTCACTGCGGGCTCGAATGACGGTTCCTTCGTGATGCTCACACTGCCGGGTGGCGAGGAGCTCGGATATCACGAGGGGCCGGAGATCAGTCAGGTGATCGAAGACCCCGCAGTCGTTGCCGAGTACTCAGTACGGTGGGACCTTGTCATGGGCGAGGCAATGCCGAGCACCCAGGCCCACAAGTACATTCTGAGCGTAGCGGAGGACTATAAGTGACCACCTTGAACTTCTCTGCCGTTCGGTGGCGCAAGAGCAGTCGCAGCAGTGAGCAAGGTGGCGAGTGCGTCGAGATCGCCGACCTCTCCAGCGCCCAGTGGCGCAAGAGTAGCCGTAGCTCTCAAGGTGGGCAGAATTGCGTTGAGATCGCGGACGTTTCGCCGGTCGTGGCCGTGCGGGACTCGAAGGATCCCGAGGGGCCGAAGCTGATCCTCGACGCAGCCGCCTGGGCCTCCCTCACTCGGCACGTTCGGGCGTCGGCGGGCTGAAGGTCATCACGACCTTGCCCACGAGGCCGCCGGCCTCGAAGAGTTCGTGAGCCTCGCGCACCCGCTCGACCGGGAACCCGGCCGCCACGCGCAGTCGGAGAACACCTTCGTCCACCAGGGCCGCGAGCTCCGCGAGCTGCGCTCCGCTCTGCTCGACGTACGAGGTGGCCGCGCCGGGGACGTCCGGCAGCGGGTCGTCCGTGATCGACACGTACCGTCCGCCATCGGCGAGCCCTTGCGTCGAATGCGGCCCGCCCGTGTGCAGGACCACCTGATAGCCCCCCTCGGCCAGAGCCGCCGGATCGACGGCGACCTCCTCGGCCCCCAGATCGCGCGCCGCGTCCACGTGACCCGCCCGCGAGACCAGCCCGTCCACCCGGGCCCCGAGGTGCCGGGCGAGCTGGACGGCCAGTCCGCCCACCCCGCCCACGGCCCCGACCACCAGGACGCGGTCGTCCGCGCCCACCTTGGCCAGCTCCAACGCCTGAAGCGCGGTGAGCCCGGCCAGCGGAAGCGTCGCCGCCTCCTCAAGACTCACCGAACGGGGTGCCGCCGCGAGCAGATCCCCGGGCAGCGAGACCAGATCGGCCCAGGTGCCGCGCCCGGTCGCGATCTGCGCCGACATCGCGATCACGTGCTCGCCGGGTCGGAACCGCTCATCCTCACTGGCCACCACGGTGCCGGCGAGATCCCACCCGAGCTGGGCGGGCAGCGTCCCGACCTTCCACTCCCTGGTCTTGGCGTCGACGGGGTTCAGGCTGGTGGCGGCCGTCCGGACCAGCACCTCACCCGTCCCGATCTCCGGTTCGGGCACCCGCCGCACCTGCAACACGTCCGTCCCGCCGTGTTCGTCGATCCCCACGGCCCGCATGTCAGTAGCGCTCATGTCGGGGACGGTAGACACTCACACCAATGTGAGAGTCAAGCCCGGCCGCCCGCCCACCGAAAACACGCGGCCATACGACCTGGTCAGCGGAGGTTCGTGTGGGCGCGGGCGGTCCAGATCGCGAGGGCCGCGACGAGGGCGCACGCCCCGCCGAGCCACAGGACGGCCTGGAGGGCGAGCGCGTCCACCAGGACGCCGCCGACCAGCGCGCCGAGCCCGATCGACAGGTTGAACACCGCGACCCACAGTGCGGAGGCCGCCTCCACGGCCTGCGGCGCGGCCTTGATCATCCATGTTTGCAGGCCGACCGAGACGCCGCCGAAGGCCAGGCCCCAGAGGATCAGCAGCGCGGCTCCGGTGACCGGCCCCCGTCCGAGCAGGACGAACGCGGGCATCGCGGCCGTCAGGGTGAGGGCGATGGCCAGCACGGTCCGGTGCGCGTGGCGGGCCAGCGCGGCACCGGCGGCGAAGTTGCCGATCATGCCCGCCAGGCCGAAGCCGAACAGCAGCGGACCGATGTGCCGCTCGTCGATCCCCGAGAGCTTCTGCAGGGCCGGGCTCACGAACGTGTAGGCCGCGAAGTGGCCGGTCACGATGAGGAACGTCGCGAGGATGCCGACGCGGACGCCCGGGTCGCGGAGCTGACGGGCGAGCAGGCCCGGCCGGACGGGCCGGTCGGCGGCGAGCGGCGGCA
>NZ_JBFAOF010000409.1:0-6025 GCF_040675125.1 Spirillospora sp. NPDC049652
CTCGGCGGACAGGGGCAGGCCGCACAGCGGGCACGGGGGACGGCCGGCGGCGACGACCTGCAGGGCACGTTCGGCGAACGCGCGGGCCTGCGCGGCGGTGATCCGCACCCGCAGCACCGCGATCGCCGGGTCGGGCTCGCCGACCTCGGCCGCGTCGTCCTCCTCCCCGGTGGCCTCCTGCGCCTCGATGACGACCCGCTCGTCGTCGGGGTCCCAGGCCAGGGCCATGGTGCCGACCCGGAACTCCTCCTCGACCGGCTCGTCGAGCGGCTCGTCGTCGCGCAGTCCCTCGGGAGTCACGGCGGGCACGTGCGCGGCGCCGCCGCTGCGCCGCAGCACCTCGTCCAGCAGTTCCGACAGCCGCTCGGCGAGCAGGCTGACCTGGAACTTCTCCAGCGAGACGCTGGTGAGGCGGCGGCCCTCGCGGGCCTGGAGGTAGAACGCGCGTTCGCCGGGCTCGCCGACCGTCCCGGCGACGAAGCGGTCCGGCAGTTCGTAGGAGATGACCGGCATGACACCAGACCCTACGCGCCGCCGCCGACCGGCGCGTCACCCTCCCTGCCTGGCGCGTCGCCGGAGGGGGCGGGCAGCAGGGACTCGGTCTCGCCGCCGGTGTCGTTCAGCCGGACGAGGAACGGGCGCAGCTCGGTGTAGCGGATCGCGGTGAGCGAGGCCGGGTCGGCCTGGATCCGCTGGAACTGGTCCAGGTGGAGCCCGAGCGCGTCGGCGACGATCGCCTTGATGATGTCGCCGTGGCTGCACACCAGGTAGACCGCGTCCGGGCCGTGCTCGGCGGCGATCCGGGCGTTCCAGTCGCGGACGGCGGCGACCGCGCGGCGCTGGGCGTCCGCGAGCCCCTCGCCCTGCTCGCCGGGGAACACCACCGCGCTCGGGTGCGCCTGGACGACCCGCCACAGCGGGTCCTCGGCGAGTTCCTTCAGCGGACGGCCGGTCCAGTCGCCGTAGCGGACCTCCCCGAACCGGTCGTCCACCTCGATCTTCTCGGTGCCGGTGCGGGCGGCGACGGCCTCGGCGGTCTGCAGGCAGCGGTCGAGGGGGCTGGACACCATGGCGGCCAGCGGCGTCCCGGCGAGCCGCCCGGCCAGGTCGCGGGCCTGGGCGCGGCCGTGGTCGTCCAGGCCGAGGCCGGGCGTCCAGCCGGCCAGCACGGGTCCGGTCAGCGCGGTGCGGCCGTGCCGCACGAGCAGAAGGGTCGTCACAGCGAGCACTCTACGAGAACCAACTTTTCCGTCGAAGCCCGCATATTCTTCAGCGTCCGCGCAACAATGCCGGACATGATTGTGGACAAGGCCATCTACGCCGACGGGGTCCGGCGGGACCTCGACGGTGACATCAGCGACGCGTTCGACGCCGCCCGCACCCGGGGCGACTGCTTCGTCTGGATCGGCCTGTTCGAACCCAGCACCGAGGAGTTCGACCTGGTCAAGGACGAGCTCAAGCTGCACCCCCTCGCCGCCGAGGACGCGGTGTCGGCGCACCAGCGCCCGAAGTTGGAGCGCTACGACGACACCCTGTTCGTCGTGCTGAAGACGCTGACCTACATCGAGGAGACCTCCGACATCGAGGTCGGCGAGATCATGCTGTTCCTCGGCCGCGACTTCGTGGTGACGGTCCGGCACGGCGCGGGCAACCCGCTGGGGCCGGTGCGCGACCGGCTGGAGTCGGACGCCGAGATGCTGCACCACGGGCCGACCGCCGTGCTGTACGCGGTGTGCGACGAGGTGGTGGACCGGTACGGCGTCGTCGCGCACGAGGTGGAGCGCGACATCATCGACCTCGAACGGGCCGTGTTCGACCCGCAGGCCGACGATGTCACCGAGGACATCTACTCGCTCAAGCGCGAGGTGCTGGAGTTCCGCAGCGCCGAGGACCCGCTCGTCCCGGTCATGCAGGAGATCGTGCGCGGCCGGGTCACCGAGTGCCACGAGGTCCGCGAGTACTTCCGCGACGTCCTGGACCACCTGCTGCGCGTGGACACCCAGGTGGACGCGCACAACGAACTGCTGAACAGCGTCCTCAGCGCGCACCTGGCGCTGCTCGGGCAGCGGCAGAACGACGACATGCGCAAGATCTCCGCGTGGGCGGCGATCGTGGCCGTCCCGACGGCCATCGCGGGCATCTACGGGATGAACTTCGACCACATGTGGGAGCTGCACACCCGGTGGGGCTATCCGGTCGTGGTGGCGGTGATGGCCGTCATCTGCGTGGTGCTGTTCCGCATCCTGCGCCGCAACCGCTGGCTCTGACCGGACGGCGGGACCGTTCCCTTGGCGTTCGTCCGGATTTGTGGGCCTTTACGGCTGGCCAGCGGGGGCCGCCGGGAGGACCATGTGGGCACCGTTTCCTCCCTAGCGGTCCTCTCTTAGGAGTGAGGCATGGCGGCACCGATCGAGACCAAGGTGACTGCGGCCACCGGAGCGAGCCTGGTGGCGGGGTTCATCGTCGGATGGCTGGTGTTGAAGCTGCCCGCACTGTCGTCGATGGCCGAGCCCCTGCAGGCGCTCGTCACCGCGCTCATCACCTCGGCGATCACGTTCGCGGCGGGGTGGCTCGCCAAGCACACGCCGCGGCCCGACCTGGCCGCCCCGGCGGGCGGCCAGAGCCCGCCCGCACCGCCGGCCGCGGGCGCCGCCGCTCCCCCGCCGGCGGGCTGACCAGCGACGACGTCGCGACAGTTCACAGACTGGCCGCATGTGGCCACTCCTGGTAGTCGATCGGTCACGCTTGGTAAGAAAGCAGCGTACGACCCTTCATGGGAGGAGCGACATGCTCGCCAAACTCATAGTCACCACGGCCGCCTCCGGTGCGCTGGTCGCCGGCCTGACCGCGGCGCCCGCGCTCGCCGCCGGCCCCTCGCCGGCCGGTCGGCCGGTCAGCGTCACGCAGACCTCGACCGAGTCGAGCGTCCAGAACGCGCCGACCTACTGGTGCTGGCACCACTACGGGCACCACTACGGGCACCGCTACTGGTGCCACCGGCACCACCACCATCACCACTACTACCACCACCACCACAGGTACTGACCTGCGGCGTGTGCCCCGCCCTTCCCGGGTCCTCTCCCGGGAAGGGCGGGGCTTCCGCTTTCCGGGCTCGCGCTCCGGTCAGACCTGGAGTTTCACGTCTCCCCGCGGATCCGGACCTCCAGACCTTCCACGCTCGGCCGCGCTGAGGTCCCCGCCCTCAAGATTTCCGCCGGCGTTCATCCGCCGTTCAGCGGCCTCAGCAGCTCCGACCACAGGTGGGACGCCTCCCCGGCGGACTCCAGCCGCCGCCGGACGGCCTCGATCCGGCCGCGGGTCGGGAGCGTCAGCCACACCAGCACCGGGTAGCCGACGGCGAACGCGAAGACGAAGATCCACACGCTGTCGCCGACCATCGCCAGCGGCAGGCCGACCAGGATCGTCCCCTCGGCCAGCGCGTACCGGAACATGACCGCCTGGCGGTACCGCAGGACCGCCTGGTGGGCCGTCTCCTCCGCGTCCCGGCCCGGCTCCAGCGGGCGCGGCGCGCGCGGTCCGAGCACCACCGCCGCCGCGGCCGCCGCGACGACCGGCAGGAGCAGCAGCGCGGCCAGCACGCCGTCCGGCCCGTCCGGCCCGGACCGGACGATCAGCGGGCTGATCGCCAGGATCAGCACCGGGGCCGCCAGCAGCGCCGACACCATCAGCCGCAGCTGCCCGAGGACCGTCGACGGCGGCCGCAGGGACGCCAGGTACCCGGGGTCGTCGGACGCCCCGGCCTCGTAGGACCCGTACTCACCGGAGACGGGGAACCGCGAACTCGCCATGACCGGGCACTCTAGTCCCGGAACGCCCTGGAAAGCCGCCCTCGTCCGCGACTTTCCGGGTTTCCGGAGGCGCAGGTCAGGTCGCGGAGACGGCCCCGGCGGCCAGCAGGCCGATCAGGGCGCCGCCCAGCGCCACCCGGTAGTAGACGAAGACCATCATCGAGTGCCGGGTGAGGTACTTCAGCAGCCAGGCGATGCAGGCGTACCCGACCACGAACGACACCGCCGTCGCGATGATCGTCGGCGCCCAGGAGAGCCCGCCGTCGAACGCCTTGCGCAGCTCGAACAGGCCCGACAGCACCACCGCCGGGACCGACAGCAGGAAGGAGTACCGGGCCGCGGCCTCGCGGGTGTAGCCGAGGAACAGCGCGCCGGTCATGGTCGAGCCCGACCGGGACGAGCCGGGGATCAGCGACAGGCACTGGAACGCCCCGATGACCAGGCCGTCCTTCAGGTTCAGGTCGGCGATCTCGCGCTTGCGGGCCCCCGCCCACTCGGCGACCATCAGCAGCAGGCCCATGATGATCAGCGAGGACGCGTTCAGCCAGAGGTTCCGCGCGCCCTTCTCCACGAAGTCCTTGCTGAGCAGGCCGATCACCGAGATCGGGACGGTGCCGAGGCCGATGTACCAGCCCATCCGCGCGTCGGCGGTGGGCCGCAGCTCGGGCGTCCACAGGCTCCTGGTCCAGGTGGTGATGATGTTCACCAGATCGCGCCAGAAGTAGATGATGACCGCGGCCATGGTGCCGAGCTGGATCACCGCGGTGAAGGCCGCCCCGGGGTCCTTCCAGCCGAGCAGCTTGGGGACGATCAGCAGGTGGCCGGAGCTGGAGATCGGCAGGAACTCGGTCAGGCCCTGGACGATGCCGAGCACGGTCGCTTCGACGACGTTCACGGTCGGTGGTTTCCCCTCGGGACGAGCGCGGGACGGCGGGTGGGCCGGTGCCGGACGGCGGTGGCGCCGGGTCCGGGACGGGACCGCCGGGCCCGTCGGGCGGGCCCCACCGAAGGGTAGCGGTCACCCGGACCGCCCCGGCCGGTGCGCCGCCGGAGCGGATACGCTCACCCTTCATGAAGGAGCGTCACGTCGGGCGGAGCGGCCTCGTCGTCTCCCGGCTCGGGCTGGGCACCATGACCTGGGGGCAGGACACCGAGCCCGACGAGGCGGCGGCCCAGCTGTCGGCGTTCGCCGACGCGGGGGGCACGCTGGTCGACACCGCCGACGTCTACAGCGACGGCGACGCCGAGCGGATCCTCGGCCACCTCATGCGCGAGACCGTCGACCGCGAGGACCTGGTCGTGTCGACCAAGGCCGCGATCCGCCCGGACGGGCGCTACGACGGCTCCCGCCGGCACCTGCTGTCGGCGCTGGACGCGTCCCTGGACCGCCTCGGCGTCGAGTACGTGGACCTGTGGCAGCTGCACGTCCACGACCCGGCCACGCCGATGGAGGAGACCCTCAGCGCCCTGGACGAGGCGGTCGCCTCCGGACGCGCCCGGTACGTCGGCGTGGCGAACTTCACGGGCTGGCAGACCGCCAAGGCCGCCACCTGGCAGCGGGCCTGGCCCGGCCGCGCGCCGGTGGTGGCGGTCCAGGCCGAGTACTCGCTGCTGAGCCGCGACCCCGAGCGCGAGCTGATCCCGGCCGCGCTGGACGCCGAGGCCGGGCTGCTGCCGTGGTCGCCGCTCGGCCGGGGCGTGCTGACCGGCAAGTACCGCACCGGCATCCCGAGCGGGTCGCGCGCGGCGACGGCGCACTTCTCCGAGTTCGTCCGGCCGTTCCTGGACGAGGAGTGCGGCCGGATCGTGGAGTCGGTGGTGACCGCCGCCGAGGGCCTCGGCACCACGCCGCACGCGGTCGCGCTGAGCTGGGTCCGGGACCGTCCGGGAGTCGCCGCGCCGATCGTGGGGGCGCGGACGGCCGCGCAGCTCGTCCAGGCGCTGACGAGCGAGGCGCTGACGCTGCCCGACGAGATCCGCCGGGCGCTCGACGACGTCTCCGACATGTCCGCCCCGCACTGACCCGGCCCGCACTGACCCGGCCGCACTGCCCCAGCCCGCACTGCCCCAGCCCGCGCCGCCCCGCACCGGCCCGGCCCGGCCCGCACCGGCCCGGCCGGTCTCGGCCTGTGCCGCCGCGGCCGGTCTCATGCCGGACCGTCTCGCGGCGACCCGTCTCAGTCCGACCCGCGGAGCCGACCCGACCCGGGCCGGGC
>NZ_JBFAOF010000410.1:0-6022 GCF_040675125.1 Spirillospora sp. NPDC049652
GGGCAGGGCGTAGCGGCCGCCGAGGTAGGCGGCGGCGAGCTTGGCCTGCGCCTCCACGACCGGCAGCGCCGCGCCGGTGGACTGCATCAGGCCGACGAAGGCCAGTGTCGGGTCCTTGAGGTGGAACACCCGCTGGTAGAGCGGCAGCGCCTCGGGGTCGTCGCCGAGCCAGTCGCGGTCCAGGAACGGGATGGTCACGCGGTAGCCGGTGGCCCACACGATCACGTCGACGTCCTCGGCGGTGCCGTCGGTGAAGGCCACCCTGCCGCCGTCGAGCCGCTCGACGCCGGGACGGGCGGCGACCTCGCCGTGGGTGAGCCGGTGCAGGATCGTGTCGCTGATCGTCGGGTGGTTCTGGAAGAGGCCCCCGGCGGGCCGCGGCAGGCCGTAGCTCTCCGGGGTGCCGACCGCGAGCCGCAGCATGGTCTGCGCGATCGTCTGCCGGATGCGCCACGGCAGCACGGCGAGCGCTCCGCCGGTCGCGTCCGCGGGACGGCCGAAGAGGTACTTGGGGACGATGTGCGCGCCGTGCCGGGCCGACAGGAGCACCGGCCCCTCGGAGACGTAGGACGCGTCCACGGCGATGTCCATGGCCGAGTTGCCCATGCCGACGACGAGGACGCGCTTGCCGGCGAACACGTCGGGGTTGCGGTAGTCGTGGGCGTGCATCTGCACGCCGTCGAAGGTGCCCGGGTAGGCGGGGGACGGCCACCTGGGGTCCCAGTTGTGGCCGTTGGCGACGACCACCGCGTCGAACTCCCCGGTCGTCGTGGCGGTCCCGTCCTGCGCCTCGACCTCCCAGACCGGGCCGGTGCGGCGCACGGCGGTGACGGTCGTGCCGAACCGGATGCGGTCGGTGACGTTGAACTTGTCGGCGTAGTCAGCGAGGTAGCCGGCGATCATCGCCGCCGACGGGTAGTCCGGCCACCGCGCCGGCATCGGGAAGTCGGCGAACTCGGTGCGGCCCTTGCTGGTGTTGAGGTGCAGGCTGTCGTACGCCGGCGACGTCCCGCCGGGGGCGTCCTGCGCCCACAGCCCGCCGGGCCGGTCGCCCCGCTCCAGGACGGTGACCTCCAGCCCGTGGTCGAGCAGTGCCTTGGCCGCGGACAGCCCCGCCGCCCCGGCCCCGATCACCGCCACCCTCGTCGCGCCCATGCCGGGTCCTCCCTTCGTCGAGGGCGCTCATTCAATCAATTGATGGAAAGCAGTGCAATACCTGCTGACCTGGTCTTTTCGCCTCCATCAATTGATTGCATCGGGTCTCGGTCGTCCGGTACGCTCGGGCGCATGAGCGCCCAGTCCGACGACGGTCCCAGCCGCAGCGAACGCATCCTGGAGGCCGCCACCCGGCTGTTCGCCGAGCGCGGGTACGACGCCACCAGCACCCGCGCGATCGCGGACGCCGTCGGGCTCAACATCGCCACCGTCGCCTACCACGTCGGCGGGAAGCCCGAGCTGTACCGCGCGGTGATGCGCCGCGCCCACCTGGCCCAGCGCGACGTCGTCATCGCCGCGCTCGGGCAGCTCAACACCTGCGGCTCCTCGGCGGAGGAGACCCGGGCCGCGCTGCTCGGCTTCGTCGACGCCTACCTCTCCTTCTGCCTGAGCCGTCCCGAGGTCGCGGCGCTGTGGATCCGCCGCTGGCTGTCGGAGGGGGCGGACGTGACGGACATAGAGACCGAGTTCGCCGGCCCGCTCATCGCCGAGGTCGCGACCGCCGTCCGCGCGGTGCTCGACCGCGCCGGCATCGGGGCCGGGGTGGACGTCGAGATGCTGACCTTCACGATCGTGTGGACCGCGCACTCCTTCGGCCAGGCCGGGATCATCGACCCCGCAGGACGCCGGGTGGGCCCGCGCGACCTGGCCGTCCTCGACCGCTTCCGCGCCAACCTGCACGCCGTCGTGACCGGCGTCCTGGACCAGAAGAGCTGAACCCGGGCCGGGAGCCGCTCACTGCCGCGATCCGGGCGACGCCTCAGGGGCGTTCTTCAGGCCGGTGCTTCGCTTTGTCGGCCAGGCCGAGGGAGGTGCGGAGGCGTGACAGGGCCGCCGACGTGACGGGGACGACGGTGAGGACGAACGTCACGGCCTCGGTGAGGCCGGAGCGCGCGGACTGCCAGGTGAGCCACAGCAGCATCGGGGCCACCAGCGTCCATGCCCGCAGACGTGTGCGGAGCGGCACCGCGAGGAGGCGCGCGGCGGTGGGACGCCACAGGATCCAGGCGAGCGCGGGAAGGGCGAGGAGCAGTTCGGCGAGGTAGGCGCGTCGGCCCCGCGGCAGGACGGCCAGCTCGGCGCGCCACTCGTCCAGGTAGCGGGCCCGTGCGCGGGGAGGCAGGACCAGCGAGGCCAGCCGGACGGCCTGGAACCCGGTGCCGGGACCGAGGCGCGCCCGCGCCAAGGCCTCCAGCTCCTCGGCGATCGGCGGCGGGGCGACCCGCTCGGCGACGTCCTTGAGGACTTCGAGGGTGTGCAGCGCCTTGGCGTGCCGCTTCGCGGGCGGAAGGGGATCGAGCGTGCGCATGTTGTGCAGGCGGTCGAGCACCTTCAGGAGAAGGACGCGCTCGTCGGTCGGCGGAGTCCCGAACCGGTCCAGCCGGTCGAGCCCTTCGACCAGGTCGGCGATCTCGTGGCCGAAGCGGGCGCGCAGCTCGTCGAGGTTCACCGGGGTGTCCTCGGGCACGTCGTGCAGCAGGGCGGCGCAGACGACCTGGTGGTCGGCCCCGGACTGCGCGGCCAACAGGGCCACCTGGACCGGGTGGGTGATGAAGGGGTCGCCGTTGCGGCGGTACTGCCCGGCGTGCGCCCGCTCGGCGACGGCATGCGCGCGTTCGACCTCCGCCAGTTCCTCGGTGCTCAGGCGCGGACGCAGCTGCTGGAGGAGCGCGGTGCCGCCGTCCATGCTCACCATGTCAGGCCTCCCGCAAGACTGGCCGCGGACGGCGGGTGACCCGGGCCAGCTCCGTCCGGGCGCGCGCGGCGCCGTCCCGGGTCAGCCGGTAGTAGCGGCGTGGCGGACGTCCCGGCACCGGGGTCTCCCACCGGCTCTCCAGCCAGCCGTAGTTCTCCAGCTCCGCCAGCCGGGGGTAGAGGGTTCCGTTGCCCAGCCCGGTGGCCTCGCGCAGCTCCAGCCCGTAGTACTCGCGGGACGGATCGGCCAGCAGCGCTTCGAGCACCCGCACCGTCGGCCTGGTCATCCGCGGCTTATCCGACATAGGTCGAGTATGTGCGGCCGGGCGTCCCGGCCCTACTCACCGGCGCGCCACGCGTTCCTTACCTGCCGCTTGCCGTGCGGCGGGGACCGCAGGCCCCGGAACGGGGGGCGGGGCCTGCGGGGCGTGGCCGGGGTTACGGGATGATCTGGTCGGCGGTCGTCCAGTCCGTCACGATCGCGTGCTGCGCGGCGGCGAGGGTGACCTGGTCGGCGCAGACGGCCTTGTACAGCTTGAACTCGATGCCGTCCTTGGGGTTGGGGGAGCCGCCCGGCTCGGGCCACAGGTTCAGCGGGTCGCGGGGCGCGCCGCCGAGGCTGAGCGGGATGAAGTGGTCCTCCTCGTAGGAGGACGTGCTGGTGTCGCTGTAGCCGTACTCGATGATCTGCTGCTTCTTCAGCGCCGTGGTGTAGGACGACGGCGGGCGGATCGACCCGGAGTAGCCCCCGACGCAGATGGTCTGGTGGATGGTCGCCTGCGTCACGTCCGGGTTGAGGGCGCCGGGCGTGCAGTTCGGGTCCGGGTGCGTGGTCGCCGGGTCGAGGCTGGAGGCGTGGCAGTAGCCGGGCGGGAACGAGCTGGGAGCGAGGGGGGCGGCGGTCGCGGGGCTCGTGACGGCGGCCGCGACGCACGCGGCTGCGCTGAGCACGGCCAGGGCCTTGGCGGTGTGGACGTGAAGGGGCACGTCGACTCCCTGGGTGTCGAGCCGCCGACCTTTGCGCGGCGGCTGAAACGTTCAGGAGCCTGACGTGTCCACATCACCAGGAGATGTACGGATTGTTAAGGGGATTCGTCCGCTATGGACGTCCAGCCGGTGTGCCAGGCGCGCGTCACCGTGCGTGAGAACGAACTCACCCGCCGGCGGTTCGGCCCGCCGCGAGTTCGGCCACGAGCCGTTCCGCGAGCGGCACGGGGACGCCGTGCCGTCCGGCCGCCCGCAGCAGGGCTCCGCCGATCGCGTCGAGTTCCAGCGGACGGCCCGCCTCCGCGTCCCGTTGCATGGAGGACTTGCTGCCGGGCGGGAAGGCGTCGTAGCGCGCCAGGACCTGGGCTGGGTCCATCGGCGCGCCGCAGGCCCGGCTCACCGCGGTGGTCTCCTCGACCAGCGCCTCCAGCTCCGCGCGCCGCTCGGTCCGGACGCCGCCGATCGGAAGCCGGTACCGGGTGGTGAGCAGGGCGAAGGGGGCGAGGAACGCGAGCTTCGCCCACAGGACGGCGTCCTCGCCCGGCACGACGCGAGTGGTCGCGCCGGCCGCGGTGAGCAGCGCGGCGAGCGGAGCGAGACGCTCTTCCGTCCCCGCGAGATCGATCTCGGTGAACGGGCTGCCGTGCTCGATGACGCCGGGCGCGGTGCGGGTGGACTCGACCCGGATCACGGCCGGCACCACCCGCCGCGCTCCGAACCGCGCCCGCAGGCCGTCGGTGTGCTCGATGCCGTTGAGCAGGGGCAGGACGCGGCCGGTGCCGAGGTGTTCGGCGGGGACGCGGTCGAGCGCCGAGTCGAGCGCGGTGTGCTTGACCGTCACCAGGCACAGGTCGACGGGTTCGCGCAGGCGCGTGTCCGCTTCGACCTCGGCGGTGAAGTCGCCGAACTGTCCGCTGCGCACCCGGATGCCGTCACGGCGCAGTATGCCGGTGGTCTCCTCGCCCGCTATGCAGATCACGCGGTGCCCGGCGCGGGAGAGCAGCGCGGCGAGCAGGCCGCCGACCCCTCCCGGGCCGAGGACCGCGACTGTCGCGGGAACGGGGATCGCGGCGGAGCCGCTGGTGACCGTTGAGCTGTCGTGCACGGGTTTCCTCTCTGGATCAGCGGGTCGGCCCCCGTCCCTCCCGCCGCCCCTGCCCCGCGCGGAACGGCAGGAGGGGGAGAGACGGGTGGCCGCCCTTCCCAGCGATGATCGCGAGAGAGGAAACCCCAGTCAATCCTCGGGTTACCTTCGGAACACCCAAGGGATTCCTTAACCCTTACGCGGTAGCTTGGCCTCCGTGTCCATGACTTTCGACGACCTGCGCGTGTTCGTGGCGGTCTGCCGGGCGGGCAGCCTGAGCGCCGTCGCCCGGGACCTCTCCTGCACCCAGTCCGCGGTGAGCCAGCACGTCAAACGGCTGGAGCGGGCCACCGGGGTGCGCCTGCTGGAACGCCGTCCGCGCGGAGTCGTGCCGACTCCGGAAGGGCTGGTGCTCCAGGCGGCGGCCCGCGAAGGGCTCGCCGGTCTCGACTCGGCCCTGCGCCGGCTCGGCGAGCTCGCCCGCGGCGAAGCCGGGTCGGTGCGGGTGACCACGGGATCGACCACGGTGCGGCACTTCATGTCCGAGGCGGTCGTCGCGTTCCGCGAACGCCACCCAGGAGCGAGCCTGGAGTTCCGTACCGAGACCTCCAGCCGCAGTTGCTTCGACGCGCTCACCGAGGGCGCGGTCGATCTGGCGTGGGTCACCATCGGCGTCCCGGTGCGGGGGATCGAGCAGCGCCCCGTCGTCGAGCTGCCCTGGGTGCTGGCGGTCCGGGAGGACGACCCGCTCGCGCGCCGGACGTCGGTCCCGGCCGCCGACCTCGCCGGGATCCGGCACATCCGGCTCCCGGAGAACTCCTCCTCCCGTGCCCACCTGGACACCGCCTTCGCCCGCCTCGGTGTCCGCCTCAGCTCGGACACCGGCGTCGCCGACTGGGACACCGCCATCCTGCTGGCCGAGCTCGGCGTCGGGCACGCCGTCGTCCCGGCCCTCCCCGGGCAGGACGCGCCCGGGGGCCCGCTGAGGTTCCTGCCCCTGCCGGACCTGCCGCCGCTGCCGGTCGGCTGGGCGGTCCGGAG
>NZ_JBFAOF010000411.1:0-6020 GCF_040675125.1 Spirillospora sp. NPDC049652
GTGTGGTGTTCAGTTGTGTCCAATCCCGTTCACGGGTCCCCCCGCCGCAACAGGGCTCTGGGGGGGTCGGCCGGGGCCCGCCGCCCGCCGCCCCCGGGCCGCCCGGCCGGCGCCGGACGGCCCGAGCGCGTCCCCCTCCCCGGGATCACCGCGCGCGAACGCGAGGTGCTGTCCCTCGTCGGACGCGGACTGTCGAACGCCGAGCTGGGACGGAGCCTGCACATCAGTCCCGGAACCGCGAAGGCGCACGTCGCGAGCCTGCTCGCCAAGCTCGGCGCTCGCGACCGCGTCCAGCTCGTCATCCGCGCCTACGAGTCCGGGCTGGTCACGGTCGGCGAGGCCGAACCCTGAGGCACGGTCGGCGAGGCCGAGCCCAAGGGCGCAGCCGGACGCGAGGTCAGAGGAGGCGGTGCATGATGTGCAGACCCACGTAGCCCTCAGCCGGATGCCGGAACCCCTCCGGCAGCGTGCCGACCACGTCGAACCCCAGCGACTCGTACAGCCGCACCGCGCGGACGTTGGTCTCGACGACCGCGTTGAACTGCATCGCCCGGTATCCCTGCGCGCGCGCCCATTCCAGCGTGTACTCGCACAGCGCCCGTCCCACGCCGCGTCCGGAATGCTCGGGATCGACCATGTAGCTGGCGCTGGCGATGTGCGAGGCGTTGCCCTGGTGGTTGCGGTTCATCTTGGCCGTGCCCAGAACCGTGCCCGCGTCGTCCACGGCGACGACCGTCCGGTCGGGGGCGGGCAGCAGCCACCAGTCCCGGCCCCGCTCCACATCGAGGTCGACGGGGAAGGTGAAGGTGTCGCCCGCAGCCACGATCCGGTGGAAGAACGGCCAGATGGCCGCCCAGTCCGCGGCGGTCGCCTCTCTGATCTTCATGCGCCCACTCTGCCCTGCCCGCCCCGCACCCCGCCATCGACCACCTTCCGGCGCACCGGGCTCGCCGGGCGCTCGTCACTAGGAGGCGGGGCGGCGGATGGTGAGTTCCAGTTCGGTGCCCTCGCCCGGAGTCGAGTGGATGGCGACGGTGCCGCCGAGGTCGCGGACGCGTCCGCGGATCGACTGGACCACGCCGAGGCGGCCGTCTGCCTCGGCTCGTTCGAGGCGGCCGGGCGCGATGCCGGGGCCGTCGTCCCGGACGCTGACGATGACCTCGCCGGCGCCGTCGTCCTCCAGCAGGACCCAGGCGCGGGCGTGCTCTCCGGCGTGGGCGCGGACGTTCGCGAGCGCCGCCTCGACGGCCGCCGTCAGTTCGTCCGCGACGTGTTCGGGCAGCAGGACGGGCGTCGCCGGTGTCGCGACGCTGACCCGGGCCGAGGAGAGTGCGGTCAGGCGGGTCCGCAGGTCGGACGGTCCGCCGGGGCCGGGCGCCTGCTCCCGCGCGACGACGGCGTCCGCGGACGGGCGGGGGCGCGGGGCCGGGGCGCCGCTGATGAGGGAGCGGAGCGCGACCTCCTGCTCACCGGCGAGGCGGCCCAGTTCGGCGGCCTCGCCGCCCGCCTCCGCGCCGCGCCGCTGCACCATCGCGAGCACCTGGAGGACCGAGTCGTGGATGTCGCGGGCCAGCCGCTCGCGCTCGCGGGTGGACGCCTCCATCTCGACGGCGCGGGCGAGGCGGGCCTCGGCGTCCAGCGCCATCCGGACGACGTGCCCCACCACCAGGCCGGTCAGGACCAGCAGGACGATGTTGCCGAACGTCACCGGTCCGGGCGTCGACCTGTTCAGCGCGTGCACGACCAGGTCGGCGGCGCTGATCACGGCGGCGGCGACCAGGCCGAGGCGGCGTCCGCCGGACACCGCCCAGGCCAGCAGCGCCGCGACCACCCAGGCGACCGGGATGGTCGGGCGTCCCTGCGCGATCCCGAACGTCGTCTCGACCCACGCCGTGGCGAGGACGGCGGCGACCGCGACCAGCAGGTCGGCGGCCAGCAGCGGCCAGGGCTGCCTGCGTCCGCCGCCGTAGGCGAGCGTGGCGTAGCCGGTCCACAGGGCCATCCCGGCGAACACGATCCAGGCGGCGTAGGGGCGTTCGTACTTGTCCTGGTTCCAGACGATCAGGACGCCCGCGTAGATGAGCGCGAGGAACCGGTAGACCGCCACCGAGCGCCAGAGCGCCGCCCCGACCCCCAAGGCGTCACTCGTCGTCGTCGTCGGACGACCGGCGCGGCTCCCGGCCGGACAGCTCGGCCTTCACGTCGGCGGCGTAGCGGTCCACGTACTCCTGACCGGACAGCTCGCGGACGGCCATCATGATCTGGTCGGTGACCTTCCGCAGCACCTCCCGGTCGTCCTCCTGGCCGTAGTACTCGGAGAAGTCGAGCGGCTTGCCGAACCGGACGCCCGGACGCGGCCGCAGGTTGGGCAGCGTCTGGCCGGGCGGCATCAGCTCGAAGGTGTTGATCATGGCCATCGGGATCACCGGCACCCGGGACGCGAGCGCCAGCCGCGCCACCCCGGTCTTGCCGCGGTACAGCCGGTTGTCGGGGGCGCGGGTGCCCTCGGGGTAGATGCCGAGCAGCTTGCCCTCGCCGAGGATCCGCAGGCCGGTCTGGAGCGCCTCCTCGGCCGCGCTGCCGCCGGTGCGGTCCACCGGGACGACGCCGACGCCGGTGAAGAAGCCCTTGCTGATGAGGCCCTTGACGCCCTTGCCGGTGAAGTACTCGCGCTTGCCGATGAACAGGATCGGGCGCATCAGCGGCAGCGGCCCGAAGAAGTGGTCGGCGAACGACAGGTGGTTGCTCACCAGCAGCGCCGGCCCCCGCCGGGGGACGTTCCTCATGCCGGAGTTCCTCGGCAGCCAAACCAGGTAGAGGATCGGCGACAGCACGATCCGCAACATGATCCAGAACCACAGCATGACGGCACCTTCCTGAGGGAGATGATGGGACATCTTCCCATCTAGACGGGGTGCTGCCCACACCCCGGGCCCGCTCCGGCCGCGGCTTCGCGCGCGCGGGGGTGCCCGGGGACCGTAGGCTCTGCTGTGGAAGTACAGCAGTACCACAATCGGGTGTGCCCGAGGGCTTGTTCCGGGCGGCGCAGCGCATACCGTGGGACACACGTTTCGGGGTGTCCGGGTGAGCCGCCGACCGGCGTGCCTCGTGCACGCGCGAGCGCACTCGCCGTACACAGAGTAATGGGGGAGCGGAGGCCGTCATGCCGGTGCGATCGGTCACGCAGGAGTCGAAGGAGCCGACCCCGTGAGTCGCCGAGGCAACGGCCTGACCGCCGACACCTACGCCCCGCTGGTGGATCTCGCCCCCCACCTCGCGGACGCGATGCTCGACGCGCTGCGCGAGGCCGGCGTCGCCGCCTACGCCGCGCCGCCCGAGCAGCCGTCCGCCGACGAGGAGCTCGACCGCCTCTACGTGGACGTCGACCTCAAGCACACCGCCGAGGGCATCCTGCGGGTCCACCTCACGCGCCTGCGCGACGCGGCGTCCCGGGGCTCGGACGGCGCCGCCGCCGAGGACCCCTCCCCCGGTCCCGCCGACGACGTCCCGCCGAAGCCCGACGCCGAGCCGGGTCCCGGCGGCGGCGAGGCGGCCGGGGCGTCCCGGCCGGACGGCCCGGCCGCGGCCACCTCGTCCGACGCGCTGTCCGAGCGCGACGAGGCCGCGATCTTCGCCGACCTGGTCGCCAACTTCGACGCCGTGCACGAGGGCGACCGCGTCCCCTGGCCCGACCAGGAGAACATCCGCGAGGACGAGGACCCGCCCGGTGAGGGCGACGACCGCACCGGCCGCCTCCCCCGCGCCCGCGTGATCAGGGCCGCCGACCTCGACGACGACGAGGACGGGCCGCCGCCCGCGGAGGAGGAGGGCCACTACGTCCCGCCGCCCCCGCCGCCGCTGCCGAACGCCGACCCGCTCACCAAGGGCGCCTGGATCGCCCTGGTCGGCGGTCCGCTCTACCTGCTGATCACGGTCGTGCTGAACTGGGAGGTCCCCGGCTGGGCCGCCTTCCTCGCCGTCGCCGCGTTCATCGGGGGCTTCGTCACGCTCGTGCTGCGCATGGGCGACGAGCCGCGTCCGCCGGACGACGACGGCGCCGTCATCTGACCGCGCCATAGGCGGTCAGAGGGTGAGCCGCGCCAGGACGGGGCGGTGGTCGGTCGCCGCCGGGTAGTCGGCGACCAGGGCGGCCGGGGCCGTGGGGACGCCGCAGCCCAGCACCTCGACGCCCCGGTCCGCGAACACGCCGTCGATGCGGCGGTCGGGACGGGCGGCGGAGAAGGTGAGGGCGTCACCCTCGGAGGCGACGGCGTGGGCGTCCTGGAAGCGGTCGGCGAGGCGGCTCCAGGCGGGGCCGTCCGGTTCCTCGTTGATGTCCCCGGTGAGGACGACCGGCGCCCGGTGACGGGCCTTCGCGCGCTCCAGTAGCGCCAGGATCTCCCCCACGTGCCGCAGGCGCGGCTCGTCGGCCAGGTCCAGGTGGGTGCTGGCGGCGATGAGCGGCGTCCCGTCCACCCGCAGGACCGCGACGGCCAGCCCGCGCCGGTGCAGGTCCGGGACGCGGGACAGCAGGTGGAACTCGCGGGCCACCCGCTCGACCCGCGGGGCGGTGAACACCGCGAGCCCGCAGGCGCGGCGGCCGGCGGCGATGCGCATCCCGCACGCGCGGGCGAGGCGGCGGCGCTGCCACCACCAGCTCGCGAACCTCGGCACCTCCTGGAGGCACAGGACGTCCGGACGCAGGGCGCGGACGACCCGCGCCACCGCGTCCGGGTCGTCCCGAAGCGATCTGATGTTGTAGCTGACCACACGGACCGTCACGGCCACGTCCTCCCCCTCGGACGTCAGCGGAACCCCGCGCCCCCGGCCCGAACCCGCCGAACCCGCCGGACTCGAACCCGCCGGACCCGCGCCCGGTGGGCCTGAGCCGGGCGGGCCGGGAGGCGGGCGGTCAGAGGCGGGCCAGGTCGGCGGCGCCGACGATGCCGGCGGCCGAGCCGAGCTCGGCGATCCTGATCTCGGGCAGCGGACGGTGCCCGCGGCCGGTGAGGGCGTTCGTGAACGCCTGCCGGACGGGCTCCAGCAGCAGGTCGCCCGCGTCGGACAGGCCGCCGCCGATCACGAAGCAGCCCGGGTCGAGCACGGCGGTGAGGTCGGCCAGGCCCTGGCCGGTCCACTGCGCGATCGTCCGGAAGCACTCCAGCGCGGCCGCGTCGCCCTCGCGGGCGGCCTCGGTGACCTGCGGGCCGTTGATCCCCTCGGGCCTGCCGCCGCCGAGCTCCAGCAGGCGCCCGGCGAGCGCCGGGGACACCCGGGCCAGCTCCCGCGCCTCGTACACCAGGGCGTTCCCGCTGGCGTACTGCTCCCAGCAGCCCCGGTTGCCGCAGCCGCAGCGGCGCCCGTCCGGGACGACCCGGACGTGCCCGTACTCCGCGCCGACCCCGAACCGCCCCCGGTACAACTCGCCGTCGATGACCAGGCCGCCGCCGATGCCGGTGCCGAGCGCGACCAGCACCATGAAGTCGTGCCCGCGGCCCGCGCCGTAGCGGGCCTCGCCCCAGGCGGTGGCGTTCGCGTCGTTCTCCACCACGACCGGCAGCCCGACCAGGTTCTCGACGATCGCCTTGATCGGCTCGTCGCGCCAGGCCAGGTTGGGCGCGAACATCACGACCGAGCGGGTCTCGTCCACGAACCCGGCGCAGCCGAGCCCGACGGCCGTCACGTCCTCGAACTTGCCCTTCAGCAGATCGACGACCTCGGCGATGGTGTCGGCGGTCTCCTTGGGGTTGGTGGACGGCGTGGGCCGCCGCACCTTCTCCAGGATGTTCCCCCGGTCGTCGACGACACCGGCGGCGACCTTCGTCCCGCCCACATCGACGCCGATGGTCAGGGCCATGAGCGTTTCCCTCCGCCAATTCGTTGAGTTGTCAACCGACGTCCGTCGTGTCCCCGCCGCGGTCGCCGCGACCGGAGCGGGCGTCGCCGCCGGGGCCGTCGGTACGGCCGGGACCGGTGCCACGGCCCGAGCGGGTGCGCTCGTAGGCGGCCGCGACGTCGAG
>NZ_JBFAOF010000412.1:0-6009 GCF_040675125.1 Spirillospora sp. NPDC049652
CCCCGCGGCACCGGCGTCCCCCCACCGCCGGGCCGGCGGCCGGACTCGATCAGCGCCGCCGGCCCGGCACCTCCCCCCGGTGACGGGGGGCCGCGTCCGGAAGGATCACTTCAGGCCGAGTTCCCAGGTCTCGCCGTGGACGGTGTCGCCGAAGCGCTCGGTCGGCGGCTCCCGGTCCACCAGCTCGAAGCCCGCGCGGGCGTAGAGGCGGCGAGCCGGCTGCTGGAGCGCGGTCGTCCAGAGGACCATGCGCTCGTACCCGGCCTCCCTGGCGAACCGGACGCACTCGTCCACGAGCTTCCCGCCGACCCCCGCGCCCCGCGTGCCGGGTTCGACGATCAGCAGCCTGAGCTGGGCGGTCGTGGCGTCCCGCTGGACGCAGAAAATGCTGCCGACGCGGTGGCCGCCGAGTTCGGCGATCCAGGCGTTGTCGCGGCCGGGCTCGTGCCGCTCGACGTACTCGGCCACGACGCGGGCCACGAGCCCCTCGTAGCTGCGGTCCCAGCCGCACTCGGACGCGTACAGCTCGCCGTTGCGCTGCACGACCCAGCCGAGGTCGCCGGGCTTGAGAGGCCGTAGCACGACCTCCCCGCCGGTTCCCGCCGCGGCTCCGCCGGAAGGGGCCGGACCGGGCGGGGCGGAGGTGTCCAGCACGTCCCGGACGGTGCGCATCGCGACGACCAGACGGTCGCGGTCGGCGGCGGACAGGCCGTCGAGCATGGTCCTGATCTGGGTGGCGGACCGCTCGTCCAGCAGGGCGAACACCTCCCGGCCGCGCCCGGTCAGCCGGGCGACCTGGCGGCGGGCGTCGTCCGCGGACCGCTCGCGCTCGACCAGTCCGTCGCTCTCGAACCGGGCGAGCATCCGGCTGAGGTAGCCGGCGTCCAGGTCGAGGGCGCGACGCAGCGCGAGGACTTCTGTCTCGGGACGCTGCGCCAGCTCGAAGACCACCCGCGCCTCGGTGAGCGAGTAGGGCGTCCGGACGTGGCCGTCGCCCAGCAGGCCGAGGACGCGGGTGTAGAAGCGGTTGAAGTCCCGGACGGACGCGACGTCGTGGGCGGCCACGGGCATGACGATCCCCTCGCTCTTAATCTTTGACTGAGTCAAACAATAAGGCGGGAGGGAACGGCGAGTCCAGCGTCCGGCGAAAAACGGAACCGCCCGGCCGAGGGCCGGGCGGGTGAGGTCGGGCGGGGTAGGGCGGGTGGGGTCAGGCGGCGTCGGCGGCGACGCCGGTGCGCTCGATCTCGGCGCGCGCGTCCCGGACGATCCGGTGCTCGACGTAGAAGGCCAGGAACGGCACCAGGCCGGCGGCGACCATGAGCACCATCTTCTGCAGCGGCCATCCGGCCCGCCGGTACAGGTCGAACGCCATCACCAGGTACACCATGTACAGGACGCCGTGGATCGGCGAGACGATCCCCGACGCGCCGGGCTGGTCCCAGATGTAGCGCAGCGGCATGGCGACGAAGACCAGGATCAGCAGCATCACGCCGACGAGCAGCGCCATGATCCGGTACCGCTTGATGGCCGCTTCCACGAGTCACACCTCTCTCAGCGCGCCGGGCGGCGCGTCACCTACGTTCTCGGTCGTTCGGTCGGACGGTCGCCCGATCGAACGGGCGGGATGGTCCGGGACGTTGGCCGCCCGCACTTCGCGGGACGCCGCCGCCCTTCGGTCACCACCGCCGCCGGTCGCCGCCGCCCGAGGGCCGCGCGGGCGTCCCGCCGGACGGCCCGTCCGGCGTGGGGCGCTAGTCGCGGCGGCCGGTCTGCGAGTTCAGCCGGGCCAGGTAGCGGTTGTAGGCGGCGAGCTCGGGGTCCTCGGTCTCCTGCCGCTGGATGATCTCGCGGGTGACCGCCTTCTCGGCGGGCTCCTCGATGACCGCGGGGCCGCGGGCGATCGACTCCTCGCCGGTCACCTCGTCCCGGATCATCTTGACCCACATCACCAGCACGAAGATCCCGAAGATGGGCCACTCGAAGGTGTAGGCCCAGCTCCGGTCGTTGCCGTCCTGCGCCCGGTCGAACTGCCACCAGCCGAAGCCCAGGAACGCCGCGAACAACACGATCGCCGTCGCGTGGAGCCCGATCCAGCCGGGGGAGAAGAACTTCCGCACGTCATGAGCGTACCCCCGCTTCCCGGGAGCACGTGCATACCCCCGCCGGAACGCCCCGCCGGTATGTCGCCGCCCCCGGAGGGCCGCCGCGCCCTGCCGCGTCCGGTGCCCGTATCCCCTGGTCAGCGCCTCATCGGATCACTCGGGGACGGGCGGGCCGACGTAGACGGCGCGGGGTCGGAGCGGGGACCGGCCGCAGTACTCCTCCAGGGCGTGCGCGAGCCAGCCCGCGACCCGGGCGACCGCGAAGACGGCCTCCCCCGCGCCGGGGACGAGCCCCGCGACGCCGCCCAGGAGGGCGAGCGCGAAGTCGATGTTGGGCGCGGGCAGCCGCCGCCGCTCGGCCTCGGCGAGGACGGCGTCCGCGACGGCGAGGCGGGGATGGCCGGGCGCGGCCTCCCGGACGAGGCCGAGCAGGACGGCCGCCCGCCCGTCGCCGGACTTGTAGACCGGGTGGCCGAAGCCGGGGATCCGCTCCCCCGCCCGCAGCCGGTCGCCGATCACCCGCGCGACCCGCCCCGGTTCCCCGGCCTCGGCGAACAGGCGTTCCGCCGCGTAGGACGCGCCGCCGTGCAGCGGCCCGCTCACCACCCCGAGCCCCGCCGTGACCACCGCGTACGGGTCCGCCCGGACGGACGCCGCGACCCGCGCCGCCAGCGTGGACGCCGCGAGTTCGTGGTCGGCGAGCAGCACCATGGCCGCCTCGAACGCCCGCAGCAGGCCCGGAGTCGGCTCGTCCGGGCACATCGCCCGCCAGAGCCGCGCGGCGATCGACTCCCGCGACGCCCCTGGCCCGGTCACCCCCCGCGCGCCCCCTCCCGGGCGGCCGTGCTCGTCCGGGCGGTCGCCCCCTCCCGGGCGGCCGTTCTCTCCGGCGAGGTCGTCGCTCGCTCCGAGAACGCCGGTCACCAGGGGCGGGCCGCTCGCGGCTGGGCCGTTCCGCACGGTGCCGGTGAGGCGTCGGGCCGGGGGCAGGGCGTCGACCATCCCGGCGATCAGCGTCCGCGCGGTCACCAGGACACCTTCCGGGTCGGTGTGGACGCGCAGGGGGTCGGTCACGGCGAGGGCCGTGGTGATCACCTGGAGGCGGTCGAGCGGGAGCAGGCCGTCCGGCAGGCCGGACTGGGCCGCGCGGGCCGCCCGGAGGCCCTCCTCCGAAGCCCGCCAGCTCCCCTCCGGCGCCGGTGCGGCGGCGAGGGCGGACTCGTCCCCGGTCCAGAGCCACTCGGCGACGGACTCGAAGCGGTGTTCGGCCGCGAGCACGAGGGCGTCGCGCCCGCGGTAGTAGGGGCGGTCCGGGCCGAGGGCGGTGACCGCCGACTCGATCGCCAGCTCGGTCGGCCCGGGACGACGGCGCGGTCTGCCCTTGCGCGCGAGCTCCTCGACCTGGGCGGCGTCGAAGAGCGAGCGGCGGCCCGCCTCGTCCCGGCGGCGGCGCAGGACGCCGCGGCTCACGTAGGCGTACAGCGTGGCGGGTTTCACACCGAGGCGTTCCGCGGCCGCCGCCGCGTCGATCCACTCCCCCACCTGGACACCTTCCCGTTCAATGTTGATTATGATCAATATTGATACATGTGGATCGGACTGTCAATCTGAGGGCATGCCTCAGATTCACTTCCTGGACGTCACCAACCGGGACGGCGTCCAGACCGCACGCACCGGGCTCTCGAAGTTCGGCAAGACGATGGTCAACCTCTACCTGGGCCGGCTGGGCGTGGCGCAGTCGGAGATCGGGTTCCCGTTCCTGTTCCACGAGGTCCCCTACGTCCGGGCGCAGCTCGCGCTCGACGAGGCGGGGGCGTTCGGAGGCCTGCGGCTCTCCGGCTGGTGCCGGGGCGTCGCGGCGGACGTCGAGAAGGCCCTGGAGGTGCGGTCGCCGTCCGGCCGGGGCCTGCGGCACATGAACTTGTCGATCTCGACGTCCGACTACATGATCGCCAACAAGTTCCGCGGAAAACTGGACCGGGCGGCCATCATCAGGGAGGCGCAGGCGGCGGTCCGGGCCGCCAAGGCGGGTGGCGTCGAGACCGTCGGTGTCAACGCCGAGGACGGCTCGCGCACCGACGACGGCTTCCTGCACGAGTTCGCGCTCGCCGCCAAGGAGGCGGGCGCGGACCGCGTCCGCTACTGCGACACGATCGGCGGCGACAGCCCCGGCCGCATCCGCGAGCGGTTCGCCAAGCTCGCCGCCGCCGTCGGGATGCCGGTCGAGACCCACTGCCACAACGACCTCGGCATGGCCGTCGCGAACTCGGTGTCCGGGGCGCTCGGCGACCTGGAGGCCGGGCAGGACGCCTGGGTCAACACCTGCGTGAACGGCATCGGCGAACGCGCCGGGAACGCCGACCTGCTGTCCACGATCCTGGCGTTCGAGCACGCCTTCGGGGTGGACGCCGAGATCGGCGACGCGCTCGACCTGACCTGGGCGCGCCGCTTCGCGCTGTGGGCGAGCTACGCGTTCGGCCAGCCGCTGCCGTACAACCAGGTCGGCGCGGGTGCCAACGCGTTCGCCCACGAGTCCGGCATCCACGCGGACGGCGCGCTGAAGGACCACGGCAACTACGAGCTGTTCGACGAGGCCACCCTCGGCCCGTTCCCGGACGACCTGCACACCCGCCGCGGCCGGGTCGTGCTCACCGGGGAGTACGGGGGCCGCTCCGGCTTCCGCCACGTGATGGACGAGCTCGGCGTCGAGCCGTCCGACCCCGAGCTGGCGTTCCGGGTCGTCCAGATGTGCAACGCGATGACCGGCCGGCCGCTCACCGACGACGAGCTGCGCCTGATCGCCGACCACCCGGCCGAGCTGGCGCTCCTGTTCCCCGGCCAGCTCTGACCGCTGCTCTCCGGCCGGCTCTGACCGCGTCAACCTGGGCGGCGCCGTGGCGGGATGTCGGTGGGCGCTTCTATGTTCCCGGCATGACCAGCGCACAGGCGTACCAGTACGTCCGGCCGTCCGCGCTCACGGGCGCGGGGCTCGGGCTGTCGACGTCCGGTGGAACCACCGCGTCCGGCGGCCGGACGGATCATCCGCACTTCTTCAGCGGGCTGCTCACCCGGGCGGCGCCGGCCGCCGCGGGGCTGCTCGGGCTCGCCGACGTGGCCCGCACCCGCTACCACCGGCCGCGGCCCACCGGCATGCGCGACCCGGTGGTCACCTGCAACGGCGACCGGCTCCGGATGGAGTCGTTCTCGGCCTGCGGCGGCGTCTACGCCCGGCTCGACGTCCTCCAGGACGCGCTGGACGGCGAGGTCGTCGACCTCGGCACCACGAACGTGGACGTCAACGGGCCGCTGCGCGAGGCTTTGGCCCGGGTCGGCGGCGACGAGCCGCTGCACCTGGCGGTCGGGACCGGCGAGCTGGTCGTCACCACGCTGGACGGCGCGACGGTCGAGAAGAAGGTCCCCCTGCCGGACCGCTGGCTGCGCGGGTTCGCCGAGGTGCAGGTCATCGCGTCGGCGTTCGACGCGCGGGCCGTGCTGTCCGCCGCCGAGGCCGTCCGCTTCCTGCGCGGGCTGCCGACCGGCCGGAGCGGCCCCGACGCGCTGTGGGCCGTCCCGGCGGGCCGGTCGCTGCGGCTGTCGCCGCGTCCGGTGCCGGGCGCGGTGTGCCTGGCGGGAGCGCACCGGCTGGAGACGCTGCTGCCGCTGCTGCGGTTCGCCCGCTCGCTGCGCGTGTACGGGCCCCAGGTCGCCGCCGGTTCGCCGCCCGTGGCGTCCGCCTGGGAACTGGAACTGCCCGGGATGCGGTACGTGCTGACGCTCTCTCCCGAGTCGTCCCGCGGGTTCTCCGGCGAGGGCGCCGTCCTTGACGACCTGGCCGCCGACGAGACCGCCGCCGACGCCGAACTCGTCGGCGCGCTGCTGGCGTTCGAGCCGCGCCTGGACGCGG
>NZ_JBFAOF010000413.1:0-6008 GCF_040675125.1 Spirillospora sp. NPDC049652
GTCACGTGGGCCGCGCCCGCAAGGGACGCCGCGATGGCGACCAGGCCGGAGCCGCTGGCGACGTCGGCGACGCGGCGTCCGGCCACGACGTCCGGGTGGTCGAGGACGAACCGCGCGAGCGCCTGCCCGCCCGCCCAGGCGAACGCCCAGTACGGCGGGTCGTCGGAGCGGGACGCGGTCCAGGCGGCGAACGGCTCCTCGGCGAGCCTCAGCCGCACCTCCGGCACCAGCGGGGGTGCCGCCGTCCGGGTCAGGTCCAGCACCACCGCACGCTTGTCCATCCGGCCACCGTAGCCACTGCGCGAACCGCTTGCGCGACGCCGCGCAAGCGGCGGGTTCGCCGTTCGCGTCGCGTTCCACTGCCATGACGCGAAGAGCACGACGTTCCGAGGACATGCCCCGACATGGCCGCTGAGGTGCGCGGATGTGGTCGGTGAGGCGAGGGTGGGCGCCGGGTGCGACCGGTAGCGTGGACGGTCTTCCGTCCTCTGACGCGGTGCTGCCGCGGTCGGCGCGGCGAGCGTGGAAGCGACATGAGAGCGAGGTGGGTCGTGTCCGTGGAACGGCTGGCCCGGGCGCTGCCCGGCGGCAATCTGGTCACCGACGCCGACGTGCTGGCGGGGCTCGGGCACGACGAGGCGGAGTGGGCCCCGGCGGGAAAGGCGCTCGCGGCGCTGCGCGCCTCCTCTGCGGAGGAGGTCTCGCGGGCCGTGGCCGCGTGCGCGGAACTCGGGATCCCGGTGGTGCCGCGAGGCGCGGGCACCGGGTTGTCGGGCGGCGCGAACGCCGTGGACGGCTGCCTGGTGCTCGACGTGTCGAGGATGGACCGGGTCGTGGAGATCGACGCGGAGAACATGGTCGCGGTCGTCCAGCCGGGCGTGGTGAACGACGAGCTGAAGGCGGCGGTCGCCGCGCACGACCTCTGGTATCCGCCGGACCCGGCGAGCGCGCCGTGGTCCACGATCGGCGGGAACGTGGCCACCAACGCGGGCGGCCTGTGCTGCCTGAAGTACGGTGTGACCCGCGACTACGTGCTCGGCGTGGAGGCCGTCGTCGGCGGCCCGGGCGGCGCGTACGGCAGCCGGGTGCGGCTCGGCCGCCGGACCACCAAGGGCGTCGCCGGATACGACCTGACCGGCTTGTTCGTCGGGTCGGAGGGGACGCTCGGCGTCGTGACCGAGGTGACGCTGCGGCTGCGTCCGGCCCGGCGGGACGCGCCGCGCACGGTCGTCGGCGCGTTCGACGACGTGGTGGCGGCCGGACGCGCCGTCGCCGGGCTCACCGCGCGCGGGCTCGTCCCGGCCGCGCTGGAACTGCTCGACCGGTTCGCGCTGGCGGCGGTCGAGGACTGGAAGCACCTCGGGCTCGACCCGTCCGCCGAGGCACTGCTGCTGGCGAGCGTCGACACGCCCGGCGCGTCCGGCGACGAGGAGGCGGCGGAGGTCGCGGCGGCGTTCCGGGACGGCGGCGCGGTGTGGGCCGAGCAGTCGACCGACCCGGTGGAGGCGGAGGCGCTGTTCCAGGCGCGGAAGCTGGCCTACCCGGCGCTGGAGCGCCTCGGTCCGCTGCTGACCGAGGACGTCTGCGTGCCGCGGTCGCGCGTCCCGGCGATGCTGGAGCGCACGGAGGAGATCGGCCGCCGGCACGGCGTGCGGATCGCGACGATCGCGCACGCGGGGGACGGCAACCTGCATCCGCTCCTGGTCACGCCCCCCGGCGACGACGCCGCCCGCGAGGCGGCCCAGGCCGCGTTCGAGGACCTCCTCACGGCCGCGATCGAGCTCGGCGGCACCGTGACCGGCGAGCACGGCGTCGGCCTGCTCAAGCGCGGCGGCATGCAGCGCGAGCTGTCGCTCGGCGCCCGCGCGATGCAGAAGGCCGTCAAGGACGCCCTCGACCCGCTCGGCCTGTTCAACCCCGGCAAGGTCATCGGCGACGACCCCGGCCTCTGACCGCTCACGCCACGGCCCGAGGTACGGCGGCACAGAGATCCGAAGGGTGGAAGGTCATGACCGTTCCCTTTCAGCGCGGGCTTCACGAGCTCGCCGCCGGCACGCACGCCTACCTTCAGCCGGACGGCTCGTGGGGATGGAGCAACGCCGGGCTCGTGGTGTCGGGCGGCGAGGCGCTGCTCGTGGACACGCTGTTCGATTTCCCGCTCACCCGCGCGATGCTCGCCGAGATCGCGCGCGTCCTCCCGGACGTCCGCGTCCGCACGGTGGTCAACACGCACAGCGACGGCGACCACTGGTGGGGCAACCGGCTCCTGGTTGAAGCCGATCCGCGGGTGGAGATCGTCGCCTCCGAGGCGGCCGCCGCCGTCATGCGCCACGACCGGACGCGCGAGCTGCTCGTCTCGCTGCCGCAGGAGGCGCTGCCGCGCGTCCTGGCGCGGATGGTCCGGACGTTCGACATCGGCGGTGTCGTCCCGGCCCTGCCGAACCGGACGTTCAGTGGTGGGCTCGACCTCGCGGTGGGGGAGCGGTCCGTCCGGCTGATCGAGGTCGGCCCGGCGCACACGTCCGGTGACGTGCTGGTGCACGTCCCGGACGCGGGCGTGCTGTTCGCCGGGGACATCCTGTTCGTCGGCGGTCACCCGGTCGTGCACACCGGCCCGGTGGGCGGCTGGATCGCCGCCTGCGACCTGATCCTGTCCCTCGACGCCGACACGATCGTGCCCGGCCACGGACCGGTCGCCGGCAAGCCGGAGGTGCGGCGGTTCCGCGAGTACCTGGTGCGGTTGCGCGACCACGCCGTCCGTTGCCACGAGGTGGGCCTGCCGCTCGCCGACGCCGTCCGGTCGCTGGACCTGGCCGGCTTCGAGCACCTGGGTGACTCCGAGCGGCTGCTGCTCAACGTCGGCGCGGTCTACCGGGAGCTCAACGGCGACGGCACTCCGGGCGAACTCGACCTCCTCGCCCGCCTGGACGAGTTCACCGCGCCGCCTCGCAGCGAGGAGCCTGCCTGAACACGCACGCCCGACCCCGAGGTTGCCGGGGGAAAGCACGTGACAGGGGAAAGGCCCCGCCGGGATCGGCGGGGCCTTTCGGTGTTCGGTGTGGTCAGCGGGCCTTGGGGAGCGCCTGGACCAGAGCCGCGACCAGCACGTCCAGGACCAGAAGGAAGACCAGCCCGGCGGCGAAGGCGTGCGGGACGCCGCTGTGCACCTCGTAGAAGACCACCCCGACGAGCGCGACGCCGATCGCGCCGCCCGCCTGCTGCGCGGTGCTCAGCACACCGGACGCGGCCCCCGCGTGCTCGGCGTCCACCCGGCTCAGCACCAGCGCCGGCAGCGGAGCCATGACCAGGCCCATCCCGGCGCCCGCGACGACCAGGCCGGGGATGATCCAGGCGACCGCGCCGTCCTGTCCGAGGCCGGTGGCGGTGCCCGCGAGGATCCCGAGGCCGAGCGCCATGGCGAGCGCGCCGAGCGCGACGGTCTGCCGGCCGAGCCGCTCGGCGAGGCCCGCGGCCCGCGCCGAGGAGACGAAGTAGCCGATGCCGAGCGGCAGGAAGATCAGGCCGGACTCCAGCGCCGACAGCCCGCGTCCCACCTGGAGGTAGAGGGCGAGGATCAGGAAGAACGAGCCCATGGTCATGCTGTGGATCAGCGCGACGACCGCGCCCGCCGCGAACGAGCGGTGCCGGAACAGGGCGGGGGCGACGAGCGGGGCGGCGGCGCGGCGCTGGTGCAGGGCGAAGGCGGCGAGCAGGACGGCGGCCGCGCCGAGGCACTCCCAGGTCCACACCGGCCAGCCGTGCGCGCTGCCCTGGACGAGCGGGTACACGATCGCGACGAGACCGAGCGAGGCGAGGACGGTGCCGACCGGGTCGAGCCGGGACGCGCCGGTCGCGCGGGCCCGCGGGACGAGCCGGGGGATCAGCGCGAGCGCCGCCGCGCCGACCGGGACGTTGATCCAGAAGATCGCCCGCCAGCCCATCCCGGCGAGGTCCGCCTTGATGAGCACACCGCCGATGAGCTGCCCGAACACCCCGCCGAAGCCCATCGCGATGCCGTAGGCGTTGAACGCCCGGGTCCGCGCCGGGCCGGTGTAGACGGTGTTGATGATGCCGAGCACCTGCGGCATGAGGAGCGCCGCGCCGACGCCCTGCCCGACCCGCGCGGCGATCAGCATCCCGGCGGTCGAGGCCTCCGCGCACGCCGCCGAGGCGAGGGTGAAGACCGCGAGGCCGACCGCGTACATCCGGCGGCGGCCGTAGAGGTCGCCGAGCCGGCCCGCCGTGATCAGCCCGGCGGCGAGCGCGACGCCGAACCCGGCGACGACGAACTGGATCTGCGACGCGGTCGCGTGCAGGTCCCGCTGGGTGGCCGGGATCGCCACGTTGACGATGAAGAAGTCGAGGCTGGTGACGAAGATCCCGGTGAGCAGGACGAGCAGGGTGCCCCAGCCTGGGGCCGCGGCCACCCGGACGGGTGCCGCTTGCGGTGCCGAGACGGCGGTCATGTCGCGCTCCTGCGAGTAGGTGGGGTGCCGGTGCGGGACGCCGTCCCGCTGCCGCGAGCCGCTGTTCCGCTGATGACCATGAGCCTGCCGTCCGCCCCCGCGGCGCGGCGATTACGCGAGAGGTCATGGAACTCGCGCAATTTCCTCCGGCCGGGGGCGGCCAGGCGGGAATCAGCGCGCGGCCCGCGCGGTTCGCAAGATCGACTTTCGGGACGGAAGAGACGAGGCGAACATGTCGCAGCAGTGGCTGGCGGGCTTCCGCACCGCCGTGCTCAGCCCCTACGAGGAGCACAAGCTCGTCGCATCGAGGGGATTCTCCGGCCAGACCGTCCGGGAGCCGCTGCTGCTGGCGGGCGGCGGCGAGCGGATCCGGGTCCGGCTGACCAACCGGTACGGGCGCGAGCCGCTGCGGATCGGCGCGGCCCGCGTGGCGGTCCAGTCCAAGGACGACGCGATCGACCCGGAGACCGACCGCGAGCTGCGGTTCGAAGGCCGGGCGGAGATCACGATCGCGCCCGGCGCGGAGATCGTCAGCGACGAGGTCCCGCTGGCCGTCGAGGCGGGGAACCTGCTGTCGCTGAGCCTCTACCTGCCCGGCGAGACCGGGCTCGCGACCTACTCGCACCTGCCGATCGAGCGCTCGTACGCCGCGTCCGGGAACCAGACCGCCGCCGTCGCGCTGGACGATCCGGAGGCCTTCGAGGCCCGCGTCTTCGTGACCGGCGTGGACGTCCTCGCCCCGGAGGGCACGCCCGTCGCCGTCGCGTTCGGCGACTCCTGGTTCGAGGGGACGGGCACGACGGTCGGCGCCAACCGCCGTTCGGTGGACGCCCTGAACGACCGCCTCGACCGCGGCTGGGTCGTCAACCTCGGCATCTCGGGCAACCGGCTGCTGACCGACGTGCACGGCGAGCACGCCCTGGCCCGGCTGGAGCGCGACGCCCTGTCGGTGCCGGGCGCGACGCACGTCCTGGTCAACCTGGGCATCAACGACCTCGCCCTGCCCGGCGCGTACGGCCAGCCGATGCCGGCCGCGCGGGACCTGATCGCCGGGTACACCGAACTCGCGGCGCGGATCCACGCCGCCGGGCTGCGCGCCCTCATCGGGACCGTCGGCCCGTTCGGCGGCGCGATCTACGAGGGCATCAGCACCCCCGAGGGCCTGGCCCTGCGGCTCGCGGTCAACGAGTGGATCCGCTCGTCGGACGCCTACGACGGCGTCTTCGACGTCGCCCGCGCGGTCGAGGACCCGGACGCCCCCGGCTACATCCGCACCGACCTCGACACGGGCGACGGCATGCACCTCAACGACGAGGGCGCCCGCCTCATGGCCGAGGCGGTGAACCTCTCCGACCTCTGGTGACCGGCCGCGTCACCGGTCTCTCAGCAGCCGTACCGCTCCTGGTCGGACGGCCTCGGCGGCTCGGGGCCGTCCGGTCCGACGCGGATCATCCGGCCGATGCGGACGATCCGGAACCGGCGCGGCTCCCCGCCGATCGTGACGTTCCACTCCGGCCCGGGCGCGGCGTCGATCGCCGCGGC
>NZ_JBFAOF010000414.1:0-6007 GCF_040675125.1 Spirillospora sp. NPDC049652
GCCTCGCCGACGTCGCCCTCGTCGTCGGCGCCGACACCACCCCGAAGGGCTTCTTCAAGCCCGTCGGCGGCGACCGCCCGGACGACCCGGACTGGCTGCGCTTCCGGCTGCTCGGCGCGTCCAACCCGACCTACTTCGCCCTCGCCGCCCGCCGCCGCATGGCCCTGTACGGCGCGTCCGCCGACGACTTCGCCGCCGTGAAGGTCAAGAACGCCCGGCACGGCCTCGCCAACCCGAACGCCCGGTACCGCAAGGAGGTCACGGTGGAGGACGTCCGCGCGTCCGCCGTGGTCGCCGACCCGCTGCGCCTGCTCGACATCTGCGCCACCAGCGACGGCGGCGCGGCCCTCGTCCTCGCCTCGGCCGACTACGCCCGCCGCCGGGGCGTCGCGAACCCCGTCCGCGTCGCGGGCCTGTCCACGGTCACCCCGACGTTCCCCAAGACCGTCCTGGACCTGCCGGACTTCGCGACCGACTCGGCCATGACCGTCCCGCCGCCGGACCGCCCCTTCCGCGCCGCGCTCGCCCACGCCGCCTACGAGGAGGCCGGCCTCGGCCCGTCCGACCTGTCGTTCGCCGAGGTCTACGACCTGTCCACGGCCCTCGAACTCGACTGGTGCGAGGACATCGGCCTCTGCGCCGAGGGCGAGGCCGAGTCGCTGCTGCGCTCCGGCGCGACGGCGCTGGGCGGCCGCGTCCCGGTCAACCCGTCCGGCGGCCTGGCCTGCTTCGGCGAGGCCATCCCCGCCCAGGCCATAGCCCAGGTCTGCGAACTCACCTGGCAGCTCCGGGGCCGGGCCGAAGGCCGCCAGGTCGAGAACCCGAGAGCGGCCATGGCCGTCAACCAGGGGTTGTTCGGCCACGGCAGCGCCCTCATCGCCGTCACCTGACCCCCGCCGTCACCCGACCCACGCCGTCACCTGACCCACGCCGTCACCTGACCTCGAAGCCGTCGCAGCCGAGGTAGTAGGCGTCGCCGTTGGGGCGGACGTGCAGCCACATGACGGTGTACTTGCCCTTGACCAGTTCCGCCGGGTTCTTCCGCTTGAAATCGGCGGGGAAGGTGAAGTCGGCGTAGGTGCCGTCGGTGGGCAGGAGCTTCGGCTTGCTGGTCACGACGCCGCTGGAGTCGCTGCCCACCAGGGACTCGGGCTGGCGGACCTGGGCCGCGACGTAGTACGGGGACGGCCGTTCGTATTTGAACCGGGCGGACAGGGTCGTCGTCCCTCCGGCCTGGACCTCCGACGTCGAGCGCGGGGCGCTGGTCTGGAGGCCGTCGGGGGCGCCGGGCTCGGTCCGCGAATTGGGCGTGCACGGGGTGAACGGGCCCGTCCACTTCACGTTCTGGAAGTGCTCGTCGAGCGGCTGGACGACGATGTCGTCCGGCGGGACGCCGTTGGCCGGGGTCGTCGCGGACGGGGTCGTCGCGGGCGGGGTGCCGGAGCCGTTCGCGCCGGACGGGGTGGACGAGTGCGCGCCCGCCTGGTTCGCCGGACCGCCGCCGTTGTTCCGGTTCCCGGACGGCGCGTACTGGACGGCCAGCGCCACCGCGACGGCCACGACGCCGACTCCACCGGCCGCGAGCGCGGGAAGGAGCAGGCGGGTGCGGCGGGGCGGCTCCGGGGCGAGGCCCATGGTGACGGCCTCGGCGCGGTCGCGCGGCAGGCGGTCGCCGGTGCCGACGACGGCGCGGTAGGCGGGGTCGGCGGCGGGTGGAACGGCGTCGGCGGTCAGTTCGAGGAGGCGGCCCAGCGGGACGCGGCGGGACGGGTCCTTCTCGGCGCACATCCGGACCAGGGCGGCGAGCCGGGGCTCCACGCCCGCGACGTCGATGTCGCCGGTGAGGGTGCGGTGCAGGAGGGCCTCGACCGGGCCGCCGCCGAACGGCGGGCGGCCCGTGGCGGCGTAGGCGACGGTCCCGGCCAGGGAGAAGACGTCGGCGGCGAAGGTCTGGCCCTGCTCCCGGATCACCTCGGGGGCGACGTAGCCGGGGGTGCCCGCCCACGCGCCGGTGCGGGTGATCTGGGTCTGGTCGGAGCCGCGCGCGATGCCGAAGTCGATGAGGCGCGGGCCGTCCGGGGCGAGGATGACGTTGCCCGGTTTGAGGTCGCGGTGCTGGACGCCCTGGCCGTGGATCTCGGCGAGGCCGCGGGTGAGGGCGGCGAGGAGGGAGAGGCACAGGCGCGGGGGCAGCGGGCCGTGCCGTTCGACGGCCTGCCGCAGGGTCGGGCCGGGGACGTGCTCGGTCGCGAGCCAGTACGGCGGGACGGCCAGTCCGGCGGCGACCATGGAGGCGGCGTAGCGGCTGCGGACGCGCTCGGCGGTGGCGACCTCGCGGCGGAACCGGGCGAGGGCGTCGGGGGCGTCCAGGCCCTCGTGGATCATTTTGAGGGCCACATGACGTTTACCTGCGGTGATGCCGAGGTAGACCTGGCCCATGCCGCCCGCGCCCAGACGGGCCAGCACGGGGTAGCCGCCGATCTCGGCCGGATCGCCCGGTCGCAGGGGTTCCACCTCGCGCACCTCCCGCGCTGATCCTTCCAGGGCGTCGCGGCGGCGGCCAGAGGGACGGGTGGTGAAGCTCACCCGTCGCAGCGGATCGTCCGTCCGCCGGCCCGCGTAGGCTTTTGTACTGACCGGTCAGTTCAAAGGCTGCGAGGGATCTCCGGATGGCGGACGACGAGCACTCCAGGACTCCGGCGGCGGAGGGTGCGTCCGGGGGGAACTGCACCTCCGTCGCCGGACCGGCCGTACCGACGGCCACGACCGGGCCCGCGCCCGCGCGCGCTTCCGAGGGGGGCAGGCGCGCGCGGCGCGGGCGGACCGCCGGCGCCCCGGTCCAGGTCACGGCCGACGGCCTGTGCCTGCGCGGCAAGCGCGGAATGGTCTACGCCCCCGCCTCCTTCGACGTCCCCGCCGGCGGTCTGCTCGCGGTCAGCGGCGCGGGCGGGACGGGCCGCACGGCCCTGCTCCTCACGCTCGGCGGCCGGATGAAGCCGTCCGGCGGCACCGCGAAGGTCGGCCCGTTCGGGCTCCCCGGCGAGCTGCGGTCCGTCCAGCGGATCTCGGCGCTCGGCGTCGTGCCCGGCGTGAACGAGCTGGACCCGGCGCTGACCGTCCGCGAGCACCTCGGCGAGGCCCTCGACCTGCACGAGGGGCTGTTCGGGCGGTGGCGCGGCCGGGCCCAGCGGATCCGGCACGCGCTGGAACGCGTCGGCCTCGGCGACCTCGACACCTCACTGTCCGCCGCCGACCTCGCTCCCGAGGAGGCCCAGCTCCTCGGCGCCGCGTGCGCCCTGGTCGGCCGTCCCGGCCTCCTGCTCCTCGACGACGTGGACGAGGGCCTGCCCCTCGACCGGCAGCGCGCCCTCTGGGAGCGGCTGCGCGCCATCGCCGACTCCGGCGTCACCGTCGTCGCGTCCTGCCAGGACCCCGCCCCCGCGCGGGGCCTGGCGCTCGATCTGGCTTTGGAGAACCCCCGATGAGACTGCCCTCGCTCTCGACGGGCGAACTGGAGCTGCGCCGTTTCCGCAGGCACCCGCTGACGATGGTCGCGCTGGTCGGGATGGTGCTGCTGCCGCTGCTCTACGCCGGGCTGTACCTGTGGTCGTTCTGGGACCCGTACGGCCGCCTGCACAACCTGCCCGTCGCGCTGGTCGTGGACGACAGGCCCGCCAAGGCGGAGGGCAAGACCGTGGACGCCGGGCACGACCTGGCCGACCAGCTCAAGAAGCGGCAGGTCTTCGACTGGAAGACCGTGGACGGCACGGCGGCCGAGAAGGGCGTCCGCGACGGGAAGTACTACATGTCGCTGACGATCCCGGCGGACTTCAGCGAGCGGATCGCCGGGGCGTCCGGGAAGACCCCGCCGACGCCCGCCGACCTCAAGGTCCGGATCAACGACTCGAACAACTACGTCGTCGGGACGCTCGCGCAGGCCGCGTTCAAGGAGATCAGCGCGGCGGCGGGCGACAGCGCGGCCAAGGGCTACTTCGACCAGATCTTCGTCTCGTTCGGCACCCTGCACGGCCAGCTGGAGAAGGCCGCCAAGGGCGCGGGCGAGCTGGCCGACGGCAACCGGAAGCTCGCCGAGGCCGGCGGGAAGGTCGAGGCGGGCGCGGGCAAGCTCAAGCAGGGCATCGACAAGGCCCAGGGCGCGTCGCGGCAGATCACCGACGGGCTGGGGACGCTCCAGCAGGGCGCGGACCAGGTCGCGGCGGGCAACAAGCAGCTCGCGGCGGGCGTCCAGCGGCTCGACACGGCCGTGGGCAACGCGGCCGACACGATCGTCCCGCTGCTGCGGGAGCACGCGCCGGAGATCCGGGACGGGGCGCTGCTCGTCGCCCGGGGCGCGGACGCGCTGTCGGCGGGGGCGGGCGAGCTCCCGGCGCAGAGCGCCGACGCGCTCCGCCGCGCCGAGGCGGCGCAGGCGGACCTGAAGCGGTACCTGGCGGCGCACCCGGAGATCCCGGCGGACGTCCGGCGGCAGCTCACCGCCTCGGCGGAGCGGGTGACCGACGTCGCGCGCCAGGTGAACACCTTCATCCGGACGCACAACGCCGACCTCAAGCGGCTCGCCGCGAACGCGCAGCAGGTCAAGGCCGCCGCGCAGAAGATCGCCAAGGACGCGCCGGCGCTCGCCGGGAAGGTCGAGGCCGCCCGCGCGAACGTCGACAAGCTCAACTCGGGCGCGCAGCGGCTCGCCTCCGGCTCGGCGGAGCTGTCGACCGGCTCGGGCAGACTGCTGAACGGCTCGACGCAGCTCACGTCCGGGATCGGGCGGCTCTCGGGCGGCGCGGTGACGCTGGAGACGGCGCTCGGCCAGATCAGCGACGGCAACGCCAAGGCCGCGCAGGGCGGCGGGGAGCTGTCGGACAAGCTCGGCGAGGGCGCGGGCCAGGTCCCGGACTACGGCTCGGACGAGCGGAACTCCCGCGCGGACATGATGAGCAGCCCGGTCAAGCTGGCCAGCACCACCGAGAACGCCGTGCCGAACTACGGCACCGGGTTCGCGCCGTTCTTCGTCCCGCTGTCGCTGTGGGTCGGCGGCATGATCGTCTACATGCTGCTGCGGCCGGTGAACCCGCGCGCCGCCGCCGGGACCGCGCCCGCCTGGCGGGTCGCGCTCGCGGGCTGGCTGCCCGCCGCCGCGGTCGGCGTCGCGCAGGTGCTGGTCGTGCTGGCGGTGCTGCGCTGGGCGCCCGCGCTCGGCCTGCACGCCGAGCGGTGGCCGGGACTGATCGCGTTCCTGGCGCTGGCGTCCGCGACGTTCCTCGCGGTGATCCAGTGGGTGAACGTGAAGTTCGGCCCGGTCGGACGGGTGATCGCCCTGGCGCTGCTGATGCTCCAGCTCACCTCGGCGGCGGGCACCTACCCGATCGAGACCAGCCCGTCGTTCTTCCAGGCGATCCGGCCGTTCCTGCCCATGTCGTGGGTGGTGGACGGGGTCCGGCGGCTGATCAGCGGCGGCGAGCTGTCGCCGGTGTGGCAGGGTACGGGAGTGCTGGCGGCCTTCCTGGCCGGCGCGCTCGCCCTGACGGCCCTCGCCGTCCGCGGCAACCGGGTGTGGACGATGAAGCGGCTGCACCCCGTCCTGAAGCTCTGACCGGAGGAAGACGTGACGCGGACGCCGACGCGGGAGAGGCTGTTCGACGCGGCGATCGAGCTGATCGCCGAGCGCGGGTTCGCGGCCGCCTCGGTGGACCGGATCGCCGAGCGCGCCGGGGTCGCCAAGGGGACCGTCTACTACAACTTCGGCAGCAAGAACGCGCTGTTCACGGCGCTGCTGGAGTTCGGCGTCGAGCGGTTCGGGGCGGCGCTGCGGAACGCGGCCGACGGCCTCGCGCCGCTCGACGCGCTGTCCGCGGTCGTCCGGGCGGAGCTGGTGTTCATCGGCGAGCACGAGCCGTTCGCGCGGCTGCTGCTCGCCGAGACGTGGCGGTCGGGCGGCGACTGGGCGCAGGCGGCCCGGCTGATCCGGGAGCGGGCGATCGGCGCGGTCGGCGAC
>NZ_JBFAOF010000415.1:0-5981 GCF_040675125.1 Spirillospora sp. NPDC049652
CCACCAGCACCGCGCGCTCGCGGGCCGAACCGTCGCGGCCCGCCCGGTCGGCCATGTCCAGGAAGGCCCGCACCGCGTGCGCGTAGCCGTCGCCCGGGTGGTAGACCTCGATCCACTTCTCGTGACGGGAGCCGGGCACCACGCCGTCCCGCAGCCCGTCCGACACCTCGGCGTTGAACCACACCATCGGCAGCAGCGCCCCCACTCCCGCGTGGAAGCCCGCCGCGGCGGACGCGGCGAAGAAGTCGGCGTGCGCGAGCGTCTCCGGCTCGGCCTCCGCGTCGTCCGGCCGGCCGTGGGCGACGCGCAGCCGCTCAGCCGCCTCCAGCGACGCGGCGGCCGACCGGGCGAGCAGCATCGCGTCGCCGTCGTCGGCCGCGAACGCCGCGCACCGCGCCAGCGCCCGCGCATAGGCGGGCAGCAGGAACCCGGTGTCCTGCCGGACGAACCGGGCCAGCGCCTCCGGCGGCAGCGAGCCGTCCCGCAGCCCGGCCCAGAACGGATGCCGCTGCACCTGGCGCAACACCGGATCGCGGATCTCGCGCAGCTCCTCGTGCAACATTCGCCTTCCTCACCTGGTCTCGGGACCGGACGCTAGGCACGCCGACTCGAAGTCCCCTGGAGACCGGCACCAGCCCGGTTCGAGCAGGCCGGCGCACGCTGGGCCGCATGGATCTCGGCCTGGACGGCAAACGTGTCCTGATCACCGGCGCGACCCGGGGAATCGGCGCCGCCGCCGCGCGCGCCTTCGCCGCCGAGGGCGCGCGCGTGGCGATCACCTACCACTCCGCCGAGGCCGAGGCGAAGGCCCTCGCCGACGCCTTGGACGGCTGCGCCCTGCGCTACGACCTGGCCTCGCCCGATTCGGCCCGCCGGGTCGTCACCGAGGTGGAGGACCGCTGGGGCGGCGTGGACGTCGTCGTGGCCAACGCCCAGACCTGGGTCTGGGTCGACCCCGGCGACCTTCCGCCCTACGAGGACCTGCCGATGGACTACTGGCTGGCCCGCTACCGCGAGAACGTCGAGGGCCACCTCTGGACCGTCCGCTACGCCCTCAAGGGGATGCGCGAGCGAGGCTGGGGCCGCATCGCCCTGCTCTCCTCGATCACCGCCGAACACGGCAACCCCGGGTCCGAACTCTACGGAGCCGCCAAGTCCGCCCTGCACGGCTTCGTCCGCGGCCTCATGTGGACCCGCGACGGCATCCTCGCGAACGTGGTCTCTCCCGGTGGCACCCGCACCGAAAGCCTGGACAACGTCGACCCCGCCCTGGTGGACCGCGCCGCGGCCGCGACACCCAGCGGCCGCCTGAGCACCCCGGACGACGTCGCCCGCGTGATCGTGTTCCTCTGCTCGGCCGCCAACGGGAACGTCAACGGCGAGATCCTGCACACCGCCGGCGGCCTCTGAGCACCAGCCGGCTGGTCAGGCCGGTGCACTCGGCCGAGATCCGCCTCAGTGACCCGAAGTCGGGTCACCCGGACTGTGAGGCCAGGCCGCGGAGGGTCCCCTCGGGGTCGCCGATGGGGGGAAGGGTGGCCAGGACGCAGGTCACGCCCGCCTCCTCCAGGCGGGTCAGGTGGGCGGCCGTCTCCGGGCCGGTCCCCGCGATGCCACCGAAGTCCACGCCCAGCTCCAGCAGGCCCAGCTTGCTGAGGAGCTGGGCGTTCGGGCCACCGATCACCATGTCGGACGGGTCGTAGCGGCGTTCGTACTCGGCCAGGGCGTCCAGCAGCTCGGGCGGGACGGTGGCGCGGGCGTGGCGGGCCCGGAAGCGGTAGGCGACGGTGGACGACAGGGCCGAGGCCAGGTCGGTGTACGCCTCGTCGCGGGTGGCGCAGACCGAGGCGAAGGTGTAGCCCCAGACGTCCAGGGCGGCGGGGTCGCGGCCGGCGCGTTCGGCGGCCCGCCGGACCGCGGCGACCTTGTCGCGGACGCGGGCGGCCGACATGCCGACCGTGGTGATCACGCCGTCGGCCAGTTCGCCCGCCAGCTCCAGGGTGCGGGGCCCGTCCGCCGCCAGGTAGAGCGGGACGCGGCGGGCGCGCAGCAGGGGCTCGGTGGCGCGGCCGGAGACCTCCGCCGAGCCGCCCTCAAGGATCTGCCGCACCTGCACGAGGTACTCGCGCAGCTCGGCGACGGTGGCGGGGGCGCGGCCGATGACCCGCATCGCGCTTCCGCCGTTGCCCACGCCCAGGACGGCCCGGCCGCCGGTGAGGTCGTGCAACGCGGACATCGCCGATGCGGTGACGAGCGGGTGGCGCAGTTCGGGCGTGGTGACCATCGCGGCGATCGAGGCGCGGCTGACCGCGTGCGCGGCGACGGTCAGGGACACGTACATCTCGTGGCCCCGGTTCGGGGAGTCGCCGACGCCTATCACGGCGTAGCCGAGATCGTCGGCGAGGCGGATCTGGCGGCGGAAGTCCGCCACATCGCCGGTCCACATCGGGATCGCGCCCAGCTTCACCAGGTACCTCCGGGGTCAGACTTCGATCACATCGGGGTCGGCGGGCTCGCGGTAGAGGCGGCGGACGGCGTCCGGACGCAGCTCCAGGACCCGCCGCTGATTGATGGTCCCCTTGGCGGAGCGTTCGCCCCGCTCCAGGCTCGGCGGCTCGGACAGCACCAGCAGCCGGACGACGCGGCGCGACGATCCTCCGCCGCCCCCGCTCCCGCCCCCGCCACCGTCCAGGGCCTTGGCGACGCGGGCGCGCCAGTCCGGCGGCGGGTCGGGAACGAGCCAGCCCAACGCGGTCACGAACGGACGGCCTTCGCCGACGACGACCACGTCGGCCAGCACTTCCGCGTCGGCCAGCAGGGCGTCCCGCAACGCGGCCACGCGCACCCAGGTGCCGGTGGCGAGCTTGAAGTCCTCGGCCAGCCGCCCGTCGAACACCAGGCCGCCCGCCGCGTCGTCCAGGCGCGCCGCGTCGCCGGTGCACAGGAAGCCCTCCGCATCGAACCCCTCGGCGGCGGGACGACCCAGATAGCCGGGCGTCACGTTCGGGCCCTTGACGCGGATCTCGTACCGGCCGTCCACGGGTGCGAGCTTGACGGTCACCCCCGGCAGCGGGACGCCGATCGCGCCCGGCTCGTCGGTGGCGAAGTGCGCGCTGGTGGCCCCGGCCGAGGTCTCGGTCATGCCCCACGAGGAGGTGAACGGGACCGGATGGTCGGCATGCGCCTGCGCGGCGGCGAGGATGCGCCGCCGCACGGGCTCGGCGAGCGGCGCGCCCGCGTTGAACAGCAGCCGCAGGCCGGCGAAGAACCGGCGGGCGAACTCCGGACGCGCCTCCAAGACCTCGGCGAGCCGCTCGAACCCGGCCGGGACGTTGAAGTAGACGTTCGGCGACGCGTTCTCCAGGCTGCGGACGCTGCGCGGGAACGCCTCGGGCGTCGGGCCGCCGGGGTCGATGTGGAGGGTGCCGCCGGTCGCGAGCACCAGGTGCAGGTTGTGGTTGCCGCCGAAGGTGTGGCTCCACGGCAGCCAGTCCACCAGCACCAGCCGGGTCGTCGCCAGGAACGGCCACACCTGCGTCATCATCCGCACGCCCGAGCACAGCATGCCGTGGGTGTTCGGGACACCCTTGGGCGCGCCGGTCGAGCCCGACGTGAACAGGATCTTCGCGAGGGTGTCCGGGCCGACGCGCGCGAAGGCCCGCTCGACGCGTTCGGTGGGGGCGGTGGCCAGCAGCTCGTCCAGCTCACGGACGGAGAACGTGAGCGGTACCCGGTCGGAGACTCCGGACGGTATGGCACCGTGCTCGGCGAACACCGCGCCCGGCGACACCGCGTCGAGGATGTCGAGCAGCGTGCCGTGGGCGCCCTCCAGCCGCGACAGGGCCGGGGTGAGCGGCACCAGCGGAATTCCCGCCGTGTACCCGGCGAGCGTCAGCAGCAGGTGCCGGAGCGAGTTGCCCGACAGGATCGCCAGCGGACGCGAGGCCGACAGCCCGCGCGCGAGCAGCGCCTCGGCCAGCGCGTCGGCCGAGGCGCGGGCCTGCCGGTAGGTGATCGTGCGCCAGCCCGACGCCGTCCACTCCGCGGCGAGGACGGCGTCCGGGGTGTCGTCCGCCCACCGGCGCAGCGCGTGGGCGAGGCCCGGGTCGGGCGTGGCGAGCGGTTCGGCCGACCGCAGGACGACCGAGCCGTCCGCGCGCCGGTCCGTGACGAGCCGCGGTACGGCGAACACGTGCGCCTCCTCCGGGGACACTGGTGCCCGCACCGTAACCAGGCCGTCCGGCCGGACGGAACTAGGGATTCACGCAGTTCCGCCGCGCCGCCTCCGGCCGGAGACTGGGGCGGGGCGGCAGAACGGGAGGCGCGGTGCCAGCGGACGACACCCGCGTGGTGATCACCGGATTCGGCGTCATCTCCAGCATCGGGACCGGCCGGGACGGCTACCTGGCGGGCCTGCGCGCGGGACGCTGCGGGGCCGCGCCGATCACGGCCTTCGACACGACGGGGTTCGATCACGCGACCGCGTGCGAGGTCACCGACTTCGATCCCGCGTCCGTCCTGGAACGCGTGGACGCGAAGTCCTGCGGACGCGTGGCGGCGTTCGCCGCGGCCGCCGCCCGGATGGCCGTCGCCGACGCCGGCCTGACGCCGGCCGGGCACGGGCTGGTCGCGGTAGGAACGACCTGCGGCGAGTCCCTGGAGGTCGATCGGCTCGCCACGGCGGAGCTCGCCGGCGACCCGCTCCCCGGTGAGGCCGCGCGCGCGATCGGCGGTGGACGCCTCGCCCTGACCGCCGCCTCCGAACTCGGCCTCACCGACGTCGAGACGCTGACGATCCCGACCGTTTGCGCGGCGAGCAACTACGCGACGGGCTACGGCTACGACCTGATCCGCGCGGGCGAGGCCGACTTCGCGTTGTGCGGGGGAGCCGACACGCTCAACCGGATGGCGTTCGCCGGGTTCTACCGGATGGGCGCCCTCGCCCCGGACCGCTGCCGGCCGTTCGACCGCGACCGCGAGGGCGTCATGTGGGGCGACGGCGCGGCCATGCTGGTGCTGGAGAGCCTCGCGCACGCTCGGCGGCGCGGTGCGCGTCCGCTCGCCGAGATCACCGGCTTCCACCTCAACTGCGACGCGGCGCACCCGACCGCGCCGGTGGGCGAACGCGTGGCCGCCTGCATGCGCGGCGCGCTCGCCGAGGCCGGGGTCGCGCCCGCCGACGTGGACGCGGTGTTCGCCCACGCGACCGGGACCAGGGCGAACGACCCGATGGAGGTCGGAGCGCTCCGCGAGGTGTTCGGCGCGACGCCGCTGCCGCCGGTGGTCGGCCTGAAGTCGATGCTCGGCCACACGATGGGAGCGGTCGGCGCGCACACCTGCGCCGCCGCGCTGCTGGCCATGCGGCACCGCTTCCTGCCGCCGACCGTGGGGTTCCGTTCGCCCGACCCGGACTGCGACATCGACTGCGTCCCCAACGCCGCGCGCGAGGCGGACGTCGAGGTGGCCCTGGTCAACTCGCTCGGGTTGGGCGGCAACAACGCCGCGCTGGTGTTGCGGAGGGCCGCGTGATGCCCACGGTGGTGACGGCGATGGCGGTGGTGTCGCCGCTCGGCCTCGGCACCGGGGCGTTCGCGGACGCCGTCCGGCGGGGCCGCCTCGGCGCGTGCGGGCACGTCCCCGACCTCTCGTCCGACCCCGACTTCGCCGCGACCAAGCAGGTGCGGCTGTACGAACGGTCGTCCGCGCTGGCCGTGGGCGCGGTCGCCAAGCTGCTGGCGGACGATCCGCTGGGCACCGTCCCGGCCGAGCGGCGCGCGATCGTGCTCGGCAGCGCGCTGGCGGGCATCGACACGTTCATGGGGGTGGACGTCGCGTCCCTGACCGGTGCGCGGCCCTACCACGTGGACCACAAGCGCGTCCCGGCGGCGGTGATGAACTACACCAGCGCGCAGGCGGCGATCCGCTTCGACCTGCGGGGTCCGAACGTCACCGTGAGCGCCGGCCGCGCGTCCGGCCTGACC
>NZ_JBFAOF010000416.1:0-5964 GCF_040675125.1 Spirillospora sp. NPDC049652
GGCGTGACCGCGCGCTGGCCGGGCGCCACGACCGACTCCCTCCACGAACCGGCCCTCACGCTCGACCTGCCGCCCGGACGGCACGTCGCGATCATGGGGGAGAGCGGCGCCGGCAAGTCCACCCTCGCCGCCGTCCTCGCCCGCTTCCTCGACTACGCCGGGTCGGTCACCCTGAACGGCGTGGAACTGCGCGACCTGCCGCCCGACGACGTCCGGCGCGTGATCGGGCTCGGCGGCCAGGACTCCCACGTCTTCGACACGACCCTCGCCGAGAACGTCCGCCTCGCCCGCCCCGGCGCGTCCGACGACGACGTCGCGCACGCGCTGCGCCGCGCCGGCCTCGGCCCCTGGCTGGACACCCTCCCCGACGGCCTCGCCACCCGCGTCGGCGAGCACGGCTCGGCCGTCTCCGGCGGCCAGCGCCAGCGCATCGCCCTGGCCCGCGCCCTGCTCGCCGACGTCCCCGTCCTCGTCCTGGACGAACCCGACGCCCACCTGGACGACCGCACCGCCGTCACCGTCCTGACCGACCTCCTGAAGGCCGCGAAGGACCGCACGGTCATCCTCATCACCCACCGAGCCGCCCTCCCCGCCGACGACCCCGTCCTCACCGCGGTCGACGAGATCATCACCCTGGACCGGGCGGGATAAGTCCGCGGCCGGTCAGGACTTGCCGGCGCAGGAGGCGCCCTTGAGGCCGCAGCCGGTGCAGGCGGAGGGGCCGCAGCCGAGGGTCTCCAGGCGGACGCGGCCGCGGCGGCTCAGGTGGTCGAGGATGGCCTCGACCTCGGAGCGGTCCAGGCCGGTGGTGCGGGCGATCTCGGCGGGAGTGGCCGCGCCGCCGGTCACCGCGTCCAGCACGCCGCGCATGGGGGTCGTCATACGAGCCTCCCGATCTGGAACACCGCGAGCGCCAGCACCCAGGCGATCACGAGCTGCATGCCCATCCCGTAGAGGGTGAGGCGGCGGCCGATCGTCTGCCACTGCGTCGCGACGGTCGTCATGCAGGGGGTGTAGGCGAGCAGGAAGACCAGGAACGCCAGGGCCGCCGGGGTGGGGTGGCCGCCCGAGGTCCGCTCGAACGTCGCCTTGATCCGGTCGCCGAGCGCTCCCGGCCGGTGGCCGTCGCCGGGCTCGGCGACGGTGTAGGTCTGGGCCATCGTCGCGACCACGGCCTCCTTCGCGACGAACCCGGTGACCATCGCGGCCGCCGGGTGCCAGTCGCCGAAGCCGAGCGGCTCGAACACCGGCGCGGCGGCGCGGGAGACCCCGGCCATCGCGCTGTCCTCGATCGGGCCCTTGCCGAACGCCTCGCCGTGCAGCGAGATCGACGACAGCAGCCACACCGCGGTGACCGTCCCGACGATGATCCCGGACGCCGTCCGCAGGAAGCCGCGCAGCCGCACCCAGGTCTGCGCCGCCGTCACCCGGACGGTCGGCACCCGGTACGGCGGCAGCTCCAGGACGAGCGGCTCGTGCGCGAGGTCCCGGAACAGGGTGCGGCGCAGCAGCAGCCCGACCGCGACGACCATGACGATCGACAGGACGTACATGCCGAACACGACCGTCCCGGCCATGGAGCCGAAGAAGACCGACGCCATGAGGACGTACACGACCAGCCGCGCGCTGCACGACAGGTACGGGATGACCAGGCCGAGCAGCAGCCGCTGCCGCGCGTTCGGCAGGATCCGCGTCGCCGACAGCGCCGGGACGTTGCACCCGAAGCCGACCAGCAGCGGCAGGAACGCCCGGCTCGGCAGGCCCATCGTGCGCATCAGCCGGTCGGCGAGGAACGCGGCCCGCGCCAGGTAGCCGGAGTCCTCCAGCAGCGTCATCAGGACGAACATGACGACCATCAGCGGGATGAACGACAGCACCTGCCCGACGCCCCCGACCAGGCCCTGGACGACCAGGCCGTCCAGCCAGGCCGGGGCCCAGGAGAGCGCGCGGTGCGCGCCGGTCGTGACCGGGCCGTCGAACAGCGCGGCCAGGCCGTCCTGGAGCGGCTTGGCGAAGGTCGTGGTGGCGCTGAAGACCGCCCACATGACCGCCAGCAGGATCGGCAGGCCGAACACGCGCGAGGTGAGGACGCGGTCGACCTTGTCGGTGCGGGTGTCGGCGTCGGCGGCCGCGTCGCGGCGGACGGACGCCTCCAGCACCTCGTGCGCCCACGCGTAGCGCTGGTCGGCGAGGGCGGCGTCGGCGTCCCACAGGTCGTCGTCGGGGTCGCCGGTCTCGGCGGCGAGGCGCGCGCCGAGCCGGGCCGCCTCCGCCTGGACGGCGTCCGGCGTGTCCTCCGGGAGGTCGCCGCTGAGCAGCGCGGTCGCCAGCCAGCGGCGGGGCAGGCCGTCCAGCTGCGGGACGTCCGCGACCGCCGCCTCCAGCTCCGCCAGCACCGGCTCGGCCGCGCCGAGGGCCGGCGGGACGGGCGGACGCGGCTGGTCCAGCAGCTCCGCGACGGTCGCCGCCAGCTCGTCCATGCCGCGCCCGGACCGGGCGTCGATCGAGACGACCGGGACGCCCGTCCGCTCGGACAGCACCGCCGCGTCCACGGTCAGGCCGCGCGCCGCGGCCGTGTCGACCATGGTCAGCGCCACCGCGACCGGACGGCCGGTCTCCAGCAGCTGGGCGAGCAGGTACAGGTTGCGGGCGAGGTTCCCGGCGTCCACGGCGACGACGACGGCGTCCACCTGGCCGGTGACGATCAGCTCGCGGGTGAGCTCCTCGTCCGGGGAGCACGGCACGAGGCTGTAGGTGCCGGGCAGGTCGACGACCTCGGCGCGCCGGTCGCCCGGGAGCCGCCACGGGCCGCGCGCCACGTCCACGGTCTTGCCGGGCCAGTTGCCGACGTGCTGCCGCGCCCCGGTGAGCGCGTTGAACACCGTCGACTTGCCGACGTTCGGGTTGCCCGCCAGCGCCACGACCGGCGTGCCGGGCGGGGCCGCGACCGCCGTCGAGCCGCCGTGGCAGCTCGCCGCCTTGACCCCGCTCACGAGGCGGCGGCCGCGCGGGCCCGGCCGGACCGGGCGGTGCCGGCGGACGCGCCGTCCACCGGCTCGACGTGGATGACGTGCGCGATCTCGCGGTCCACGGCCATCCGGGCGTCCCCGATCGCGACGATCAGCCCGCCGGTGCCGCCGCGGGCCAGGACCCGCAGCACCGCCCCCGGCACGAACCCCAGTTCCCGCAGCCGGCCGTTGCGCGCGACGACCCGCCGCAGCCGCACCACCGAGCCCGGGGCGCAGTCCGCCACCGTCATCTCGCCTCCCGAGCCAACACTTAGGTATAGCTAACCTACGCCGGTCGGCCGTGGCCGGGAATCCGGGGAGGCCGTGACGCCCGCCACCGCTTTCAGGCCGTCAGACCCCACGCTCCAGCCGCCCGTCCGCGCGCCGCGCGAAGGCGGTCACGGCCGGCCGGTCGCGCCGCCCAGCAGGGCCCGGTGGTTCGCCGACAGGCCGGACGGCAGCTCGTCCGCCGGGAACCAGCGGGCCTCCAGCACCTCGGTGGGGTCGATGCGCAGGTCGCCGCCGGTCAGGCGGGCCGTCCAGTAGGTCTCGACGCGGTACCGGTAGCCGCTGAAGACCGCGACCGGGGGTCCGGTCACCGCCACCTCCAGCCCGGTCTCCTCGCGGATCTCCCGCGCCGCCGCGTCCTCCAGGCGCTCCCCGGCGTTGACGTAGCCGCCGGGCAGGCCCCAGGGACGCGACTCCGGCCAGAGCCGGTGCCGCAGCAGCAGCACCCGCCCGTCCTCGTCGTGGACGACGCCCGCCGCGTAGACCAGGAACCCGTGGTGCCGCCAGCGCACCAGCCGCCACTGCCAGCGCCCGCCCAGCCTCCGCCAGATCCCGACTCCGATCGCTCGCACCACCCCATCCAACCGGAAGCACGGCGAAAGGCGGCCTATTGGGGGGTTTCTGGGACGTTCACCTGGCGCTTACGGTCGCCGTTCTACTGTTGCGCCCACGCGGTGGCCGGGTTCGCGGTGCGGGTGTGAGGGAACCCGGCCACCCCGGCACGACGGCACCTTGACCTGCCGGAGCTCCCGGTGCGGACGCCCCCCCCGATGCCGTCCCGGCATGGCGGAACTGGGAGGCGGCGTCCGCCCCCCGGTCCCTGAGCTGCTCGTTCTCAGTGACGGCCTTTGCCGGCTTTGGCTCCGGCGGCCGCCAGCACCTTGTGGACGGGTCCGTGCGAGGACTTCCGCTGCGGGAGCCCCGCCTTCTTCTGGGCGGCCTTCGCCTTCTTCTGGGCCGCCTTGACGACGGCCGCGCCGGCCATCATCCCGGCGGCCGCCTTGCGCCGCCTCGCCTTGGTCTTGGCCGCGGTCTGCTTGCGCAGGGCCCTGACCTCGGCCATGGCCTCGCGCTTGCGCGCCGAGACGTCGGCCATGGCCTCCCGGCGCTGGGCCTTGATCTCGGACGCCGCCTGCCTGCGCAGCTCCTTGGACTTGATCCCCGCGTTGGCCTGCGCGTCGCGGAGCTGGCGGCGCAGCTCGGCGGCGTGGTGGGACCGGCGCGGCGCGCCCGCCACCATCAGCAGGGCGCCGAACAGCGCCGCGTTCTTCAGCAGGTGGGAACGCTCGCTCGCGCGCCGCTCCGGGTCGTCCTCGGCCCAGTAGTGGTGCTCGGTGGCCAGGGCCGGAATGAGCTGGACCGCGGCCATGAGCGTGGCCAGCCGGCGGAACTTGCCGGTCAGCAGCAGCGCTCCGGTGCCGAGGCTCATCGCCCCCTCCAGCCGGACCAGCGCCACGGGATCATTGGTGGGCAGCCAGTTCAGGCGGTCGGCGACGGGCTTGAGAGCGGGCGCGACCTGCTCGGCGCGCGGACGCGGATCGCGCAGCGTCTCCAGGCCGGTGATGATGTACGGGGCCGCCACCAGCGGGCGGGCCGGGCTCGTGATGGGTCGCATGTTGGCCTACATGCCCAGCAGGTCACCGGTCAAGCACGGGAGGATGAGGCCATGTGCGGACGTTACGCCACGACGAGGGCGCGCCAGGAGCTGCTCGACCAGTTCGCGATCCAGGCGGACGAGACCGGATCCGAGCTGGAACCCGACTACAACGTCGCCCCGACCGACCCGGTCCCGGCCGTCTTGATCCGGCGGCCGGCCGGGGACGCGGAGGACGAGGAGGAGGCCGTCCGGCAGCTGCGGATGCTGCGCTGGGGCCTGGTGCCGTCCTGGGCCAAGGACATGTCCGGCGGCGCGCGCATGATCAACGCGCGGGTCGAGACGGTCGCCGAGAAGCCCGCCTACCGCCGGGCCTTCACCCGCCGCCGCTGCCTGCTGCCCGCCGACGGCTACTACGAGTGGTACACGCTCCAGGGCGACCCCGCCGAGGACGAGAAGGGCCGCAAGACCAAGCCGCGCAAGCAGCCGTTCTACATCCACCCCAAGGACGGCGGGGTCATGGCGATGGCCGGCCTCTACGAGCTGTGGCGGGCCCCGGACGGCGAGTGGGTGTGGAGCTGCACCCTCATCACCACCGACGCCCCCGACGACCTCGGCCGCATCCACGACCGCATGCCCATGATCGTCACCCCGGACCGCTGGGACGCCTGGCTCGACCCCGACCTGACCGTTCCCGAGGAGATCCACGGCCTGCTGACCCCCGCTATGGCCGGGACCATGGACGCCTACCCCGTCTCGCCGCTCGTCGGGAACGTGAGAAACAACGGTCCGCAACTCATAGAACCCGCCGCGAACGGGGATATCCCAGGCAGTACTTCCGGAACCCTGTTCTGACCCCCCGCCCCGCGGACACGGCGCCGCCCCGCGCGCCCGGGGCTCCGGGAGGAGAACGGAGCGCCGTGGACACCGTCGACCTCGTCACCGCCCGCGCCCGGCTGCAGGAGCAGCGCGCCGAGCTGGACCGGTCCATCCAGATCCTGACCGGGGAGCGCCCGGCCGCCGAGGGCTCGGCCGCCGACGCGGGCGCCTGGCTCACCGCCACCGACCGCGTCG
>NZ_JBFAOF010000417.1:0-5957 GCF_040675125.1 Spirillospora sp. NPDC049652
CGCCGCCGGGGGACGCGCGGCCGCCACGGCCTCCCGGACGGCCGGGACGACCTCGCGGGCCCAGGCGTCGGGCTCGTCGCCGAAGTAGGTGAAACCGGCCGCGCCGTGTTCCAGGACGGCCCCGGTCAGCTCCTCGGCCCACTGGGCGGGCGAGCCGCCGATCCAGCGGCCCTCGGCGTCACGGGTCGCGTCGAGCGGCCGCGCGGTGATCCGGCCCGGCAGGTTGTAGACCGTGCGGACGTCGGACGGGGAGCGGCCCGCGGCGGCGGCGGCCTCGTCGATGATCGGCCGGGACCAGCGGTACCGGTCGCTCAGCCAGTCCGCCGCGTGGCCGGGGATCCAGCCGTCCGCGTGGCGGCCGGTGACGGCGAGCGAGCGCGGCCCGTTGGAGCCCGTCCAGATCGGCGGGGCCGGGGCGGCGGCCGGTTCCAGGCCCCTGACCTGGTAGAACTCGCCCTCGAAGGTGACCGGGCCGCCGCCGCCCGACAGTGCCCGCACGACCTGGAACGCCTCCTCGAAGGCCCGCACGGCCTGGCCCGGCGTGAGCCGCTCGACGCCCATGCGGGCCGCCTCGTCCCACAGGCCGCCCGCGCCGAGGCCGAGGATCACGCGTCCCTCCGACAGCTCCGACAGGGAGGAGATCGTCCGGGCGAGCAGCGGCGCCGGGCGGACCGGCAGGCTGGTGACGTTCGCGAACGCCGACAGCCGCCGGGTGCGGCCGAGCAGCACGCCGACGGTGGCGTACGCGTCGAGGCGGTCGGCGTAGTAGGGGTGGTCGGAGACGCTGACCATGTCGAGGCCGTCCCGGTCGGCCCGCGCGGCCTGCTCCAGCATCGCGGCGGTCGTCCGCACCGCCGAGGAGAGGCCGAGGCCGAAGACAAGTTCGTTCCGCGAATTACGCATCGTATTTCCTTCGGGATATCGTGTCGGTATGGCCAAGATGACGGGTGAGCGGATGGCGGTGGCGACCGCGCTGGTCCGCGCGTCCTTCCTGGTGGACGCCGTGTACGCCGCGGCCGCGCGGGAGTACGGTCTCACCCCGCAGCAGGGCCAGCTGCTCTGCGTCCTGATGTCCCGGCCCATCGGCATGGGCGAGCTCGGGGCCATGCTCGGCCTGGCCAAGTCCAGCCTGACCGGCCTCGTCGACCGCACCGCCCGGCGCGGCCTGGTCCGCCGCGAGCCGGACCCGGACGACGCCCGGGCCGTCCGGGTCGCGCTCACCGAGGCGGGCGCCGCGCTCGCCGACGACTTCTACACCGAGACCTGCCGCCGGGTGGAGGAGCTGCCCGCCGGGTTCAGCGCCGCCGAGCGCGACGCCCTGGTGGAGCTGCTCGGCCGCGTCGTCGAGGAGAACGACGTCCCCGAGGTCTTCATGGACGAGCACTGAGCCTCCCGCGGCCGGAACGGCGCTAGGCCGCCGGCGCCGTCCCGGGCTCCGGCTCGCGCTCGGGCTCGGTGTTGAACAGCTCCACGAACCGGCCGGTGAACAGGTCGCGTCCCTTGTAGTCGGCGACCGTGTCGGCGGAGACCACGAGCGGACCGTCCGGGCCGGGGAACTGGCCGACGCCGCCGTCCGGGCCGAGCGGCAGCAGCACCGTCGGGATCGGGGACGGCGCGTACGTCGCGGACGGCTCCTCGCCCCGCAGCCGCGCCGCGATGTTCGCGGCCACGACCTCGGCGTGCTTCATCGCGTACCCGGCCATCTTCGCCTCGGCCAGGTCCGTGACGTCGCCGAGCGCGTAGACGTTCGGAAAGCCCTCGACGTTCAGCGTCCCGGTCACCCGGATCCGTCCCGCGGGCGTCCGGGCCGCCTCCAGCCCGCCGTCCAGGCGGGGCGTCCGGACGGCCACGCCGTACGCGCGGAACCAGATGTCGGCGGTGATCCCGTCCACGGTGAAGGTCCGCGCGAGGCCCGGCTCGACCGGCGGCTCGGCGCTCAGCCGGGTGCCGAGGCGCAGCTCGATCCCGCGCTCGTCCAGCTGGCGGTGCAGGTCGGCGCGCATCGCGTCGTCGAAGCCCGGGACGATCCGCTCGGCCGGGTCCACGATCGTCACCTGCTTGTCCGGCCAGACCGCCTTGATCTCGCCCGCGAGCTCCAGGCCGACCGGCCCCGCGCCGGTGATGAGGACGCGGGCGGCCCCGGCGAGCTCCCGGTGCGTGTCCCGCAGCTGCGCCAGCGCCTCGGCGGCGACGTCCGTCCGCGTCTTGGCGGGATAGGGGTAGCCGGAGCCGGACGCCAGCACGATGTGGCCCGCGCCGATCCGCTCACCCGACTCCAGCGTCACCCCGGCGGCGTCCACCGAGGCGGCGCGGTCCCGCACCACCCGGCCCCGGGACAGCAGCCGGTCGTAGCGGAAGAACATGTTCGGCGCCCAGTCCGGCCGCACCAGTGCCCGCAGCGACCCGGCGGAGTGGACGAACGCGTCCCTCGGCTCCACCAGCACCACGTCGGCGTGCCCGTCCAGCGCCTTGGCGGCGGCCGCGCCGCCGTACCCCCCGCCGACCACCACAACGGTCTCGTCCACGATGACCCCTCTCCTTAAGTTCGTACTACGAACCATATTGGTTCGTAGTACGAACTGCAAGGGCGGGGATCATCATTTCCGAGCGGGAGCGGAGAGCGGGGAGCCACAGGCGGTCACCCGCCGGCGGTCACACGTGCGCGGTCACGCGTGCGCGGTCACACGCGGGCGGTCACTTCTTCGCCGGAGGGCGGGCCGCGTAGAACCACATGAACGCCTGGAAGAAGGCGTCCCAGGTGAACAGGAGGGGGAACTCGTCCGAGCCGGGCAGCTTCTCGGCGTTCTTGATCAGCGTCGCGGACTTCCAGCGCTTCTCGGCGTCGCCGCCGCGCGGGGTGTTCGGGTCGGAGACGAGGACGCCGTCCTCGCCGGCCGCGAGGACGGCGTAGTTGTGCCGCTTGCCGCGCGCCGCCGTGGTGATCGCGTATCCGTCCGCCGCCAGCGAGGGCATCTTCGCCTTGGCGACGGCGGGCTTGGTCTCCTCGTCGCTCATCCAGTTGACGTGCACGAAGTCGCCGAGGCCGAGCGCGGCGAGCACCGGCCGCTCCTCGGCGCCGTCGAGCGCGGCGTACCCGCCCCACATCGTGGCGAAGGCCTTCTCCAGGACGGCGGGCCAGAGCGGCGTGGTCGAGGTCGGCCCGTACGGCGACCCGCTCAGCAGGTACAGCGGGTCCCGGTTGTGCCTGGACACCGGCAGGTGGCGGCTGATGGTCATGGTCTCCGGCCGCGCGCCGGACGCCGGCAGGGCCTTCGGTCCCGTCGTCGGAACGAGCCGGACGTTGTAGCCGCCCTCCGTCGTGGTGATGAGCGACTGGATCAGCGCCGGTCCGCCCTTCGACGCGGCGAGGGCCTGGAACGCCGAGGCGACCCGGCAGTCGCCGACCAGTCCCTGCGCGACGTCCGACGGGTGCGGCGCACTCGGGAACAGGGCCGAGTCGGGCGCGAAGTAGCCGCCGATCCCGTCATGGGTGGACAGCAGGTCCGGTTCCTTGACCGACCGCCCGGCCAGTGCCGGAAGGTCCTTCTCCGCGATCGTGACCTGCAGCGAGGCCACGCCCCAGTCCGCGCCCGAGCGGACGACCCGCAGCTTGGCCCGGCCTTCCCCGACCTCCCCCACGGCGAACTCGGCGATGTTCAGGGTGGTGTCCTCCTCCGATCCGGAGCGGCGTGCGGTGATGGCGTAGGAGCCGTCGCGGACGCGCCAGCGGCCCCGCGGAGCCACGCTGCCCGTCTGCTGTTCGGTCATGGCGACCTGCCCTTCGCCCCGGGCCGCCGACCGGAGCCCGGTCGGCCGGATTGCCCGGGTGTCGCTCACACTCTGGCACCGGGCGAGCACGCCGTGGATCATCCGCGCTGTCCGCTACCGGCCCATGCCGGACGTCTCGGATGCCAGACACCGGCGGGCGGGGCGTGGCACGGCGGACGGGACGGCGGGTGCGATGCTGGGGCGGTGAGCATCGTCATCACCAACATCGGGGAACTGGTCACCAACGAGCCCGGGCTGGGGGAGGGACCGCTCGGCGTCGTCCGGGACGCGGCGCTCGTCCTGGACGGCGAGCGCGTCGCCTGGGTCGGCCGCGCCGCCGACGCGCCCGCCGCCGACGAGGCGTACGACGCGGCCGGCAACGCCGTCCTGCCCGGCTTCGTCGACTCGCACGCGCACCTGGTCTTCGCCGGGGAGCGCGCCGAGGAGTTCGCCGCGCGCATGTCCGGGCAGCCGTACAAGGCGGGCGGCATCCGGACGACCGTGGCGAGGACGCGCGCCGCGTCCGACGACGAGCTGCGGGCGACCGTCCGGCGGCTGGTGGACGAGATGGCCCGGCAGGGCACGACCACCGTCGAGTGCAAGTCCGGCTACGGCCTGAACGTCGAGGACGAGGAGCGGGCCGTCCGGATCGCGGCGGAGACCGCCGACGAGGTCACCTTCCTCGGCGCGCACGTCGTCCCGGCCGAGTACGCGGACGACGCGGCGGGCTACGTGCGGCTCGTCTCCGGCGAGATGCTCGCCAGGTGCGCGCCGCACGCGCGTTGGATCGACGTGTTCTGCGAGCGCGGCGCGTTCGACGCCGACCAGGCCCGCGAGGTGCTGGAGGCCGGGATCAAGGCCGGGCTCATGCCGCGCGTCCACGCCAACCAGCTCGGCGAGGGCCCGGGTGTGCGGCTGGCGGTCGAGCTGGGCGCGGCGTCCGCCGACCACTGCACCTTCCTCAGCGACGAGGACGTCGCGGCGCTCGCCGGCTCCGAGACCGTCGCGACGCTGCTGCCCGGCGTCGAGTTCTCCACCCGGCAGCCCTACCCGGACGCGCGGCGGCTGATCGACGCCGGGGTCACGGTCGCGCTGGCGAGCGACTGCAACCCCGGCTCCTGCTACAGCTCCAGCATGGCGTTCTGCGTCGCGGTCGCCGTCCGGGACATGCGGATGACGCCCGCCGAGGCGGTCTGGGCGGCGACGGCGGGCGGCGCGCGGGCGCTGCGCCGCACCGACGTCGGGCGGCTCGGCGTCGGCGCGCGGGCGGACGTGCTCGCGCTGTCCGCCGCGTCCCACATCCACCTGGCCTACCGGCCCGGCGTCCCGCAGGTCGCCGCCGTCTGGAAGCGCGGCAGCCGCGTCTGACCTCCCGGCCGGACGCGCGGATCCGGCCGGGAGGTCAGACCCAGAACGTGTCGTGTTCGAGGAAGAACGCGACACGTTCCTCGTCGGTCATCTCCGCCAGGTGCGGCGTGCCCTCGAAGTACGCCTCGCGCGGCGCGCCCGGCGAGAAGTGGATCAGCATGGACGCCCGCTCGCCCGACTCGTTCCGGAAGCCGTGCACGCCGCCCTCCGGCACGTGCACCCAGTCGCCGGGGGACGTGTCGATCCACGTCGTCCCGTCGAAGATCCGGACCGTCCCGGACAGGATGTAGAACGACTCGGAGATCGACCGGTGGAAGTGCGGCGACGGGCCGTTCGGCGTGGCGGACATCTCCCACCGGTACAGCCCGAACTGCCCGTTCGTCGAGGCGCCCGTGGCCAGGTAGTGGACGCGGGTGCCGTTGGCGTAGACCTGGTCGGGCTCGGAGGAGTCCGGCCGGTAGATGGCGGTGGCCTCGCCCTTCTCACCGTGGTACCGGGGCTCTGGATAGGTCATCGCGGGTTCCTCGTGATCCGTGCGGCAGTGCTGCCGGGAGCGTATCCGTCCGCCGTCCGCCCGCCGTCGGCCCACCCTGCCCCAGGGCGGGCGCGGCTCAGGTCAGGTAGCGGCGGTTCACCCTGATCAGCGGGGACCGGCGGCGCGCGACGTAGTCGGCGGACAGCACCTCGGCGACGAACAGCGTGTGGTCGCCCGCCTCGATCGTCTGCCGCGTCTCGCACTCCAGCGCGGCCAGCCCGGACGCCACGATCAGCGCGTCCGACAGCGGGCCCCGGTGGTGCGGCTCGGACGCCAGCAGCAGCCG
>NZ_JBFAOF010000418.1:0-5948 GCF_040675125.1 Spirillospora sp. NPDC049652
CGACGCCCGCCACGGCCGCGAGCGGCGCGCCGTCCTCGGCGAGCGCGCCCGCGATCTTCTCCACGAACAGGGTGGCGCCGGTGCCGCGCCGCCCGGCCGTGTAGGTGCTGTCGACGACCGCGACGTCGTCGTCCACGAGGACCCGCTCGACCTGGACGTCCTCGTCATCGGCCAGCTCGGCGGCCATCTTGAAGTTCAGGACGTCGCCCGTGTAGTTCTTCACGATGTGGACGACCCCGGCGTCGCCGCCGACCGCGAGGGTCGCGGCGAGGATCTGGTCGGGGGTCGGCGACGTGAAGACCTCCCCTGGCGCGGCGGCGTCCAGCATCCCGAACCCGACGAACCCGGCGTGCAGCGGCTCGTGCCCGGAGCCGCCCCCGGACACCAGGGCCACCTTGCCCGTGACGGGCGCGTCCGCGCGGACGACCGTCCGGGCCTCCGGATCGACGCGCAGCGAGGGATGCGCGGCGGCGAACCCGCGCAGGGCGTCGCCGACCACGTCGGACGGGGCGTTGATGAGTTTGCGCATGTCTCTGCTCTACCCCGGCGGACCGGGCCGTCCCGGCCCGCGGGCCCGCCGTTTATGGTGACCTTGTGAGGACTGTCCTGGATCTGAGCGAAATCACCCGGGTGCTCGCCGTGCTGGCCCACCCCGACGACGTGGACTTCGGGTCCGCCGGGACGGTCGCGTCCTGGACGGACGCGGGCGTCGAGGTCACCTACCTGATCGTCACCGACGGGGACGCGGGCGGGTTCGACGACGGCGTCACCCGCGCGGAGATGGCCGAGCTGCGCCGCAAGGAGCAGCGCGCGGCGGCCGAGGCGGCGGGGGTGAGCGACGTCCGGTTCCTCGGCTACCCCGACGGGCGGCTCGAACCCGGCTTCGGCCTGCGCCGCGACATCGCCCGCGTCATCCGGCAGGTGCGGCCCGACCGGGTCCTGACGCACAGCCCGGAGCGCAACTACCAGCGGATCGCCCCCAGCCACCCGGACCACCGGGTCGTCGGCGGCGCGACCCTGGACGCCGTCTACCCCGACGCCCGCAACCCCTACGCCTTCCCCGAGCTGCGCGAGGAGGGCCTGGAGGCGTGGACGGCGCGGGAGGTGTGGCTGTCCGGCGGCCCGACCCCGGACCACTACGTCGACATCACCGACCAGTTCGACCGGAAGCTGGCCTGCCTCCGGGCGCACGCCAGCCAGACCGCGCACATGGGCGACGGCCTGGAGACCATGCTGCGCGGCTGGCTCGGCGGCAACGCCGTCGCGGCCGGGTTCGGCGAGGGACGGCTGGCCGAGTCGTTCCAGGTCGTCGACACCGCCTGACCCAGCCGACCTCCCTGACCCGCCCTTCCCGCAGCACCGCATGCCTTCTCCAGGAGTCCGCTTGATCCGCCCGAAGATCCTTTTCGACTGCGACACCGGCATCGACGACGCGATGATGCTGCTCTACCTGGCCGCCCGGGTGCGCGCCGGGGACGCCGAGCTGGTCGGCGTCGGAACCGTGCACGGCAACATCGACTCGGCGACCGGGGCGCTGAACACCCTGCGCGTGCTGGAGCTGGCCGGGCTCCACGGCGTGCCGGTCGCGGTCGGCGCGGGCCGTCCGATGGCGCAGGACGTCCACTTCGCGCTGGAGTGGCACGGCTCCAACGGCCTCGCGGACCTCGACCTGCCCGAGCCCGCGGGCGCGCCGACCGGCGAGTCCGCCCCGGCGCAGCTCAGCCGGCTGGTACGCGAGCACCCCGGCGAGCTGACGGTCGTGGCGACCGGGCCGCTGACCAACCTCGGCGCCGCGCTGCTGCTGGACCCCGAGCTTCCGTCGCTGGTCCGCGAGGTCGTGGTCATGGGCGGCGCGTTCGACCACCCCGGCAACATCACCACGCACGCCGAGGCGAACATCTGGCACGACCCCGAGGCCGCCGACCTGGTGTTCGCGGCGGACTGGCCGCTCGTGCTCGTCCCGCTGGACGCGACCCACCCGACCGCCGTCGGCGCGGACTGGCTGGAGCGGCTCGCGGCGCACGACTCCCCCGTCGCGCGGTTCGCCTCGCAGATCATGGAGTGGTACGCCGACGCCTACACCCCGACGCTGAAGCGGCGCGGCGCGGTCGTGCACGACGCGCTGGCCGCGCTGCTCGCGCTCGAACCGGACCTGGGCGAGTACGTCGAGCGGCCCGTCCGGGTGGAGCTGCGGGGCGAGCTGACCCGGGGGACGACGGTCTGGGACGCCCGCTCGCTGCCCGCGTCCGACACCCGGCGTCCGGTGCGGGTCGCGGTCGCCTCGGACGTCGCCGCCTTCCAGGAGCGGCTGCTCTCCGCCGTCCTGTCCTTCTGAGCCGGCGGCACTCCGGCTGAGGGAGGGCTCCGCTGCCCGGACAGCGGGGTCCTCCCTTCCGGCGCGGGGCTCGCGGCCCGTGTTGTCGCGCCCGGGACGGCCTGACTACGTTGGGTGCACCGCCGTCCCGGGAGCCGCCGCATGTCCGTCCGCCGATTCGCCGCCACCGCCACCGCAGCCGCGCCGCCCGAGCTGCTCTTCCAGCACGTGGCCGTCGCGGAGGCGTGGAACGCCTGGGGCTGGTTCCCGTTCTCGTCGCGGCGCGTCCGGGCGGGCGGGGAGGAGCCGGACGGCGTCGGCGCGGTCCGGCTGATCGGCCCGGCCAAGGAGCGCGTCGTCACCTTCGAGCGGCCCGGCCACTACGCCTACGTCGCCGAGTCGGGGCTGCCGATCCGGCACTACCGTGCGGACGTCCGGCTGGTCCCGAGCGGCGCGAACACGGTGATCCGCTGGAGCGCGGAGATCGTCCCGCTGGTCCCCGGCACGGGCGCGCTCGCGGCCGCGCTGCTGCACCGCATGCTCGACGACTTCGCCCGCCGGCTGGCCCGGCACTGCGAGCGCTGCGAACCGGGCTGCCCCGGCCACCTCTGACTCTCAGCGCCCTGTCAGCCGCCTGTCAGCGTGGCTCAGCCGGGCTCAGCGCGCGCTCACCGCCGCGTCAGGCCGCCCCGGCACGCTGGTCGCGTACCTCAGGAAAGGGGACGTGACCATGACGAAGGTGCTGATCTCGGGGGCGAGCATCGCCGGTCCGACGCTGGCGTACTGGCTGGACCGCCATGGCTTCGAGGTGACGGTCGTCGAGCGGGCGGACGGGTTCCGCCCGGGCGGCCAGGCCATCGACGTGCGCGGCTCGGCGCTCGGGGTGGCCGAGCGGATGGGCGTGCTGGACGACATCCGCGCCCACGCGACGAACCTGCGCGGGATGTCGATCGTGGACGGCGAGGGCAACGAGCTGCACCGCAGCGAGGAGCGGACGCTCAGCGGCGGCCCGCTCGACTCCCCCGACGTGGAGATCCTCCGCGACGACCTCTCGGAGATCATCGTCGCGGCGGCCGGGGACGGCGTCGAGTACGTCTTCGGCGACAGCATCGCGAGCGTGCAGGACGGCCCGGACGGCGTCCTGGTGACCTTCGAGAAGGCCGCGCCGAGGACGTTCGACCTGGTCGTGGGCGCGGACGGCGTCCGCTCCACCACCCGCCGCCTGGTCTTCGGGCCGGACGCCGGCTACACCCCGATCCTGACCACCGCGATGGCCGTGTGGACGATGCCGAACGTCCTGGACCTCGACCGCTGGCAGATCGGCTGCTTCACCGGCGCCGACGGCAAGACGGGCGCGATGGTGATGACCGTCCGGAACAACGCCGAGCTGCGCGCCTACGCGATGTTCGAGCACCGGCCCGAGGCCGGCGTCCCGCGCGCGGTCGAGGAGCAGAAGCGCCTGGTCGCGGCGGAGCTGGCGGACGCGGCGTGGGAGGTCCCCCGGCTCCTGGAGCACATGTGGGACGCGCCGGACTTCCACTTCGACGCCCTCGCGCAGGTCCACCTGGACCGCTGGTCCAAGGGCCGGGTCGTGCTGCTCGGGGACGCCGGGTACTGCGGGTCCCCGGCGTCCGGGCAGGGCACGAGCCTCGCCATGGTCGGCGCGTACGTCCTGGCGGGCGAGCTGAAGGCCGCGGGCGGCGACCACGAGAAGGCGTTCGCCGTCTACGAGGACGAGCTGCGCGACTGGGTGCGCGCCAACCAGGCGTTCGCGCTGCGCGACGTCCCGCCGGAGGACGCCGCCGACATCGCCGACTGGATCGCCGAGGGGGGCACCGCCATGGACGACGACTTCGCCGCCCTGACCAACGCGATCGTCCTCAAGGACTACTGAGCCCCCCGCTGGGTGTTCCTGCCGCGCCGCCTCAGACGAGGCGGCGGGCGGCGGCCCAGCGGGACAGCTCGTGCCGGTTCGACAGCTGGAGCTTGCGCAGCACGCTGCTGACGTGCGTCTCGACCGTCTTGACCGAGATGAACAGCTCCTTGGCGATCTCCTTGTAGGCGTAGCCGCGCGCGATCAGGCGCAGCACGTCCCGCTCCCGCTGGGTGATCTGGTCGAGCTCGGGGTCCACCGAGGGGACGTCGGTGGCGGCGAACGCGTCCAGCACGAACCCGGCGAGGCGCGGCGAGAACACCGCGTCGCCCTCGGCGACGCGGTCGATCGCGTCGGTCAGCTCGGGTCCGGAGATGGTCTTGGTGACGTAGCCGCGCGCGCCGCCCCGGACGACCCCGATCACGTCCTCGGCGGCGTCCGACACCGACAGCGCGAGGAACCGGGACGGCACGGACCCGGTCAGCCGGCGCAGCACCTCGATGCCGCCGCCGCCCGGCAGGTGCACGTCCAGCAGCACCACGTCGGGCGTGGCGGCGCGGATGACGGCGACCGCCTCGTCCACGTCGCCCGCCTCGCCGACGATCTCGACCGACGTGCCCAGCTCGGCCTTCACACCGGTCCGGAACATCTGGTGGTCGTCCACCAGGACGACCCTGCGCAGCGGGGACCCGTTCATTGCCTCTTGATCTCCAAACGCACCTCGGTGCCCTCGCCCGGGGCCGTGCGGACCTTCGCCGTGCCGCCGTGGCGTTCCATACGTCCGATGATGGACCCTCGCACGCCCATCCGGTCCGCCGGGACGGCGTCCAGGTCGAAACCCTTGCCCCGGTCGCGGACGAAGATGCTCACCTCGTCGCCCTCGACCTCGGCGAACACCGACACGCTCTTGGTGCCGGAGTACTTGGCGGCGTTGACCATGGCCTCGCGGGCGGCCTGGACGATCGCGCCGACCCGCTCGTCCAGCGGGCAGTCGCCGACCACGACGACCTCGATCTGCACGCCGCGCTCGTCCTCGACCTCCCCGGCGACGTCCTTGACGACGCTGGCGAACGTGCCGCCCTCCTCGGGCTTCGGCTGGTACAGCCAGGCGCGCAGGGTGCGCTCCTGGGACCGGGCGAGCCGCTGCACCTCGTCGGCGTCCCGCGCGTTGCGCTGGATCAGGGTGAGGGTGTGCAGCACCGAGTCGTGGATGTGCGCGGCCAGCTCGGCGCGCTCCTGGGAGCGGATCCGCTCGTGCCGCTCGGCCTCCAGGTCCTGCCAGAGCCGGACCACCCAGGGCGTGACGATCACCGCGACGCCGGTCGCGATCACCAGCATCGCGATCACCACGGACCGGGCCTGCGCCGCGTCCACGTTGCGGACGACGAACCCGCCGATGCCGGCGACCACCAGCAGCAGTCCGAGGACGGTCCGCCACCAGCGCTGGCGCAGCGGCAGCACCCAGCGCTGCCGCTGGTCCCGGTCGGCCTGCTGCCACAGGATCGCGGCACCGATCGCGCCCGCGACGAACGGCCACAGCGCGACCTCGGTGAACCCGGCGCCCCAGGTCAGCATGGACAGGCCGGCGGCGACCGCCGTGTAGGCGAGCAGCTGCCGCCAGTCCCGCGCCGGCTTGGCGGCCCCCTCGGCGACGGCGGGCTCCTGCGGCGGGGGCGAGGCCAGCACCCAGAACGCGCCGTAGGCGGCGACGCCGATGCCGCCGGCGACCGTGAGCAGCACGAACGCGGCCCGCACCAGCAG
>NZ_JBFAOF010000419.1:0-5881 GCF_040675125.1 Spirillospora sp. NPDC049652
GCGCCCACGTGCACGACGGCGGCGCAGGTCGGCAGCAGCGCGTTCATCGGGACGAAGTCGACCGTCCGGACGTTGTCCGGCAGCTCGGCGGTCTCGCCCTCGGCGGGCACCAGCGTCGCGACGACCTCCACGTCCAGCTCGCCGAGGGCCTGCAGCGTCTTGGTGGGGATCGGGTCGAAGCCGTGGTAGCCGCGCATCGAGATCCCCGCCGTCACCGCGACCCGGGGCCGCTCCGGCGGTTCGCGCAGCCAGTCCGGGATCGCGGCCGGCCCGTTGTACGGGACGTACTGCACCGGCACGGTCGGCAGCCCGAGCGGGAGGCGCATGCTCGGCGGCGACTGGTCGAGCGTGTGCTGCCCGGTGACCAGCTCCTCGTCGAAGGACGCGCCGAACCGTCCGGCCGTCTCGGCGAGCCACGCGCCGAGCGGGTCGTGGCGCTCGGCCTCCGGCTGCTCGGCGAGCCGCCGCAGGAAGCTCTGCCGCATCCGGACCAGGACGTCCGCGCCCCACAGGAACCGCACGTGCGGGATGCCCGCGGCGCGGGCGGCGACGGCCCCGGCGAAGGTGAACATCTCCCAGACGATCAGGTCGGGCCGCCACTGCCGGGTGTAGGCGACCAGGTCGTCCACCATCGGGTCGTTGAACACCTTCGCGGAGTAGATCGTCGCCTCGTCCATGAAGCGGACGAAGTCCGGGTAGGCGACCCCGTCCGGCTCGATCAGGACGTTCGCGACCCGCCCGGCCCAGCCCTCGTCGTCGGACTTCTCGACCAGCACCTGGTCGAAGCTGTGGTCCCGGCCCACCGTCACCGACGGCAGCCCGGACCGGACGACGGTGTCGGCGAGCGCGGGCTGGCTCGCGACCCGGACCTCGTGCCCGGCGGTCCGCAGCGCCCAGGCCATCGGCACCATCTGGAAATAGTGGGTCCGTTCGGCGTAGCTGACGAAGAGCACCCGCATAAAACCCTCCTGAATAGTGGACGGTCTTATTCTGCGTCGCCGCGCAGGCCCGGTCTTCTCGCGGATTGCGCGGCTCCGGGCCGGTGTTTCACCTGCTCGGAACCGGTACGGGCGGCCGCATTCTCGGAGATGCGCGGCCCGCCCGCCGTGCCGATGATGGGTAGCGATCTTCGATGATCCGGCCTGTCGCGGTAGACGGAGAAACGAGCGGTATTCAATGCGACCTCAGCTCCATTCGAAAAGCCCGCTGCTGGATTTCTGGGAGTCGACCCGGCTGAGCGAGGTGGACGCGTTCCCCGAGCCGGCCGGCGGCGCGCCCGGCGCGCCCGGCACGGCGGGCGGCGGGACGGTCCTCGCCGGTCCCGGCGACACCGCCCAGGAGTTCCGGACGGCGCTCGCCGTCGCGCTCGGCCGCGGCTGCGGCCGGCGGCCCGGGACGGTCCTCGCCAAGGACGGCACGTTCGTCCAGGCCCGCAGCACCCCGTCGGCGGGCGCGCTCTACCCGTTCGAGGTCCTGGTCGGCCTGGCCCCCGGCGCGGGCGCGACCCCCGAGGGCGGCTGCCATCTGTACGAGATCGACGCCGACCGCCTCAGCCCCCTCGCCACCGCCCCGCCGGTCACCCTCGGCGAGCTGGCGGCCGGGGCGGGCATCGCCACGGAGGACGGGGCCCCGCCGCGCGCCGTCGTCACCTTCGCCGCGCGGCCGTGGCGCTCGATGGCCAAGTACGGGCGGCGCGGCTACCGCTACACGCTGCTCGACACCGGGCACGCCGCGGTCAACTTCGCGCTGGCGGCCCGGGACCTCGGCCTGGAACCGACCGTCCACCTGCGCTTCCACCGCCAGTGGGTGGCCCACGCGCTCGGCCTCACCGGCACCTGCCGCGAGCCCCAGGTCGTGGTGACGATCGCGGGCACGTCCCGTCCGGCCGCGGGCGGAGCGGTGGACGGGGCGACGGGGGAGACCGGCGAGGAGCCCGGCGTGCGTCCGGTGTGGCTGGACCGGCACCAGGCGCGCCTCGACCCGCCGGACGACGCCGAACGGCGCGACTTCGAGGCGCTGCGGGACATCAGCCTCGCCTACGGTCCGGCCGCGTCCCCGCTGCCCGGATCGTCCGGCTCGCTGTACGCCGTCCGCGCGCCCGGCGCCGGTGGAAGCGAAGTGTCGCTGCCGCCCGTGCCGCGCGGAGGCGGCGGGCACGCGCAGGCCATGGCGCGGCGCGAGTCCGTGAAGGGCTTCCTGCCGGAACCGGTCGGCCTGCCGGCGCTCGCCCGCCTGCTGGACGGCCTGGACGCCCCGCTGGACGGCGACTTCACCGAGCCCGGGGTCGGGGTCGGCGTCCGGCTCGTCGTCCGCGACGTGACCGGCCTCCCGGCGGGCGCGTACGCCTACGGGCCGGACGCCCGCGCCCTGCTTCCGGTCGGCCTGGGCGAGGTGACCGAGACGGACGTCCTGGAGACCCTCCAGCGGCAGGCCGGGCTGCGCCACGCGGCCGTGCTCGTCCTGCTGCACGCGCCGCTGTCGCGGGTGCTGCGCGAACTCGGCCGCGCGGGCCTCGCCGAGACCCACTTCCACGCCGCGCACGTGGCCCAGCGCCTCTGCCTCAACGCGGCCGGGGACGAGGACACCGAACCGGTGGGCGTCACCTGCGTCGGCGGCTTCGACGAGGCGCACGGCGCGCGGCTGGGACGGCTGTCCCACGACGAGGAGATCGTCTACCTGGTCGCCCTCGGCGTCCCCGACCCCAACGCCCGCAAGACCGACCGCGACGCGATCGCCTACAGCCACGGCCGGACGACGGTGTCCGGGGACGAACCGTCCGGGCCGTCCGGGTTGCCCGGCATCGCCCCGACCGGGCGGGAGGCCGCCGCATGACCACCCACGAGACGCTGACGACGGCCGACGCGGTGACCTCGAAGGACCTGCCCGGCGTCCAGATGACGGACGGGATCGCCGGGCTGGCGACCGGGGCGACGGCCGGACCGCCGCTGACGGAACGCCACCGGGAACTGGCGCGGACGGCACGCGAGCTCTTCACGCCCGAGCGCCTGGCCGAGTGGCGGGACGGCCCCGACGGACCGCTGACCGAGCGGGCCTGGCGGGACATGGCCCGCCACGGCCTGCTGGGCGTGTCCCTGCCCGCCGAACTGGGCGGCCAGGGCCTGGGGTTGCTCGGAAGCCTCGTGCTCGGCGAGGCGATGGCGCCCCTCGGGGACGCCGGGATCCTGCTCGCGGCGCACGTCCACAACGACGTCGCGACGCGGTGGCTCGCCGACGCCGAGCCCGCCCTCCGCGACCGCTACCTGCCCGGCCTGCTGGACGGGACGTCCAGCGCCTGCCAGGCCGACACCGACCCGTCCGCCGAGGAGCCCACGACCGCGCGGCGCGACGGTGACGAGGTCGTCGTCCGGGGCGCGAAGCGGTACGTGATCAACGGCGCGGGCGCGCGGCTGTGCTTCGTGAGCGCCCGGCTGGGCGGCGGGACGGCGCTGGTCCTGGTGCCGAAGGAGACCCCCGGCGTCCGCGTCGCGCACGTCTACGACAAGCTCGGCACCCGGTCGGCCGACTCGGCGCGGATCGAGTTCGACGACGCGCGCGTCCCGGCCGACCACGTCCTTTCCCGGGGCGGCGTGGGGCAGTTGTTGCGCTGGAACCGCGTGATGTCCCGGATGCGGTACCTCATCGCGTTCGACGCGTACCTGCTCCACCGGCGGCTGCTCGACCACATCGTCCGGCACGTCACCCACCGCACGCTCGGCGGACGGCCGCTGGGCGACTGGCCCGCCGCCGCGCACCCCCTCGCCCGCGCCCGCGCCGACCAGGAGCTCATGGCCGCCGGGCTGGCCGGGCTGCTCGGCCGCCTGGACGGCCCGGCCGTGCCGGTCCCCGAGGTGGCGGAGCTGAAGTGGTTCTGCGTGGAGCGGGCCTGCGACCTCGCGCGGCTGTGCTGCGACCTGGAGGGCGGCGCGGGCTACATGTGGGACAGCCCGTCCCTGCGCGCGTACGCGCAGCTGCGCGGCCTGCGGATGGCGGGCGGCAGCCAGACCACGATGCTCACCCTCGCCAACCACAGCTTCGCCGGCCGCGCCGAACTGGCCGGCCTGGACGATCCGTCCGCTCCGGACGAGCCGCCGCGCGTTCCCGTCCCGGCGGACGTCCCCGAAGGGAGGCGCGACCATGCCTGAGCCCCGCACCGGAACCAGGCCGGACCCCCGGGCCGGCTCCCCGTCCACGGCCCGGCCGGGCGACCCGGCGGCGGCCGATCTCCAGGCGGCGACCGATCTCCGGGCAGCGGCCGATCTCCCGGTGGACGCCGTGGGAGCCGCCTGGCTGGACGCCGCCGAGCCGGACGGCGGCGCGGCGGGCGGGTACGTGCGGCTCGACGCGATCGTCCGCGAGGCGTGCGCGCGGTTCGGGAACCGGACGGCGCTGCGGCAGGGGACCGAGCGGCTCACCTACGCCGACCTCGGCGGCGCGGTCGCGCGGCTCGCGACCGCGCTGGACCGGGCGCTCGCGTCCGGTCCCGAACGCGACCGGGTGGCCGTGTGCGCGCGCAACAGCATCGACTACGTGCTGTCCTACCTGGCGCTGCTGTCCACCGGACGGGTGCCGTTCCTGGTGGACGTCGCGTTCGGCCGGACCGAGATCGAGGCGATCAGGACGGGCTGCGGCGTGACCGCCTTCCTCACCGACGCGTCCGCCGCGGGCGACTTCCCGCTCGGCGGCGAGGTGGCGCCGGTCGAGGGCAGCCGGCACGCGCTGGTCTCCCTGGAGGCGTCCGGCGAACCGCCCGCGCTGCTCCCGGACACGGCGGTGTGCCGGTTCACGTCCGGCACGACCGGGGTGCCGAAATGCCTGGAGTTCTCCGGTTCCGCGGTGCTCAGCGCCGCCCGCAACTGGGTCGCCGGCACCGGCCTGGACGGCCGCGACCGCACCCTCTGCCTCGCCGCCTTCACCAACGGGCTGGCGTTCAACACCTCGCTGCTGTCCAGCCTGCTGGTCGGCGCGGAGATCGTCCTGCACACCGGGCCGCCCACCTCCGCGCGGATCGCGCGCACGCTCGCCGACTCCGGCGCGACCCGGATGGTCGCGTTCCCGCTGGTCTACCGCACCCTCGCCGGTTCGGAGCTGTGCGCCGACCGGCTCGGCGGGCTCGACCTGGCGATCTCGGCGGGCGCGGAGCTGCCCGCCGCGACCCGGGCCCGGTTCGAGCACCGGTTCGGCGTCCGGATCGCCGACTACTACGGCGTCGCCGAGGCCGGGCCGTGCACGTTCGAGCGCGACCCCGAGTACCGGCGCGGCCTCGGCACCCCGCTGCCGGGCGTCACGCTGCGCCCCCGGCGGCGGCCGGACGGGGCGACCGAGATCCTGCTGCGCACCGCGTCCATGGCGAGCCGGTACCTGAACGCGCCGGGCGAGCTGGAGCGGCGGCTCGACCCGGACGGCTTCTACGCCACCGGCGACCTCGGCCACCTCGCGGACGGCCGGCTGTTCATCACCGGACGCGTCGCCGGGGTCATCAACCTCGCCGGACGCAAGATCGACCCGCACGAGGTGGAGGGCGTCGTCCGGACGATCGACGGCGTGCGCGACGCGGTGCTGTTCGCCGACGCCGACGCCGACGGGCAGACCGTCCTGCACATGGCGGTCGCCGGGGACCGCCCGCTCGCCCGCGCCGACGTGCTCGCCGGATGCCGGGGCCGCCTCGCGGCCTACAAGGTGCCGCAGCGCATCAGCTTCCTGCCCGAGATCCCGCGCTCGTCGGCGGGCAAGGTCCGCCTCAACGACCTCAAGGCCGCCGTCGCGGCCGCCGCATCCGAACGGGAGAGCACGCGATGACCGACGCGGACACCCGGACCGGCCCGCCCCGCGATCCCGCCGCCGGGCCTCCCGGCGGCCCCGGCACGAACCCCGCGGAGACGGA
>NZ_JBFAOF010000420.1:0-5871 GCF_040675125.1 Spirillospora sp. NPDC049652
GCGCCGACCCGACCTACGCCGACCTCGTGCGGCGGCTGCGGCCCGGCCGCGACTACGGGACCGACACCGAGGCCCGCAACGTCCAGCTCACCGCGGCGGGCGCGCGCGAGGTCGAGCGGTCCCTCGGCGGCATCGACCTGTACGCGCCGGACAACCTCGCCGTGCTCACCGCCGTCAACGTCGCCCTGCACGCCGAGGTGCTGCTCCAGCGGGACGTGGACTACATCGTCCGGGACGGCGCGGTGAAGCTGATCAACGAGTCGCGCGGCCGCGTCGCGCTGCTCCAGCGCTGGCCGGACGGCCTGCAGGCGGCCGTCGAGGCCAAGGAGGCGCTGGACGCCTCGCCGAGCGGCGAGATCCTCGACTCGGTCACCGTCCAGGAGCTGATCGGCCGGTACCCGGTGCGGTGCGGGATGACCGGCACCGCCCTGGCCGTCGCCGGGCAGCTCCGCGAGTTCTACGACCTGGACATCGCGGTCGTCCCCCCGAACCGGCCGTGCGTCCGCGACGACCGGCCCGACCGGCTGTACGCCACGTCCGCCGACAAGGAGGTCGCGGTCGTCGAGGAGATCGCCGCCGCGCACGCCGCCGGACGGCCCGTCCTCGTCGGCACCGCCGACGTCGCCGAGTCCGAGCGGCTGGCCCGCCGCCTGGTCCGGGCCGGGTTCGAGCCGGTCGTCCTGAACGCCAAGAACGACGCCGAGGAGGCCGCGATCATCGCGCGGGCGGGCGCGCCCGGCGCGATCACCGTGTCCACCCAGATCGCCGGCCGCGGCACCGACATCCGCCTCGGCGGGCCGCCCGCGGAGAAGACCCCCGGCACCGCCCCGCTGGACGGCCCCGCCGCCGGAACCCACGACCAGGTCGTCGCGGCGGGCGGCCTGCTGGTCATCGGCACCGGCCGCTACCACAGCAGCCGCCTGGACGACCAGCTGCGCGGCCGCGCCGGCCGCCAGGGCGACCCGGGCGCCTCGGTGTTCTTCACCAGCCTCCAGGACGACCTGGTCACCCGGTACGCCCCGGACGAGGAGTACGACGGCCCCGTCGGCGACGACGGCCGGATCGACGCCAAACCCGCGCACTGGATCGTCGGCCACGCCCAGCGCGTCGCCGAGGGCGTCGACCTGGAACTGCACCGCAACACCTGGCGCTACAACAACCTCATCGGCCTGCAGCGCGCCGAACTCCTGGCCGAACGCGACACCGTCCTGCGCGGCGACGCCGCCGACCGCCTGATGGCCGAGCGGGTCCCCGCCAGACACGCCGAACTGGTGGAACTGGCCGGGGCCGAAGCGGTCGCGGCGGCGGCCCGCCAGCTCCTGCTGTTCCACCTGGACCGCCGCTGGTCCGACCACCTCGCCTTCCTCACCGACATCCGCGAGGGCATCCACCTTCGCTCCCTCGGACGCGGCCTGGACCCGCTCGTCGAGTTCAACGCCGAGGCCGTCCCCGCGGGCAAGCGGCTCCTGCCCGACGCCCGCGCCGCCGCCGTCGCCGCCTTCGAGAACCTCAAGACCTCCGAGGACGGCACCCTCGACCTCGCCGGCGCGGGCCTCCAGCGCCCCTCCGCCACCTGGACCTACCTCGTCCACGACAACCCCTTCGGCTCCCTGGACGAACGCACCCTCCGCGGCCTCATCTCCCTCTTCAAAGGACGGCGTAACTAAAGAGCCTCGGCCCACTTCGCTCGCCTGGCGGCTGTGTTGTCACAGTCTCGGCCCACTTCGCTCGCCCAGGGGCTCGCTTCGTGACCGTGTCTGGGCGAACGCGGCATCGCTTCGCGATCTGCCCGGTTTCGCTCGCCTTCGGCTTCGCTGCTCCGTGCAGGTAGCGCGTTCGCGTGCGTGGCCGGGGTCCTTGGGACAGGTTCTGGTGGTGAATTGCTGGGCTGAGCCCGTCGCGGGGACGGCTGAGCTCGTTGCGGGGACGGCTGGGAGGGCGTGCGTGCGGCCGGGAGTGCGGAGTGCGGCCGGGAGCGGGCAGAAGGGTGGCCGGGAGGCGGGCAGAAGGGCGGGGGCGGCTGGAAGGGGGGCCGGGAGGGGCGGGCAGGCGGGTGGATAAAGGGCTGCGGACGGGCGGGAGGGGGGAGTTGTTCCCTCTGGACCGGCCGGATCCGGTCGTGATCCTTTGAGGCCGGTGGGCGGATCCCGTTCGTCGCACAGTCATGCTAAATAAAACGGGACGTGCCGCCGCGGCGGCTCGCGTGCTGGCCTGGACGGCCTCGGCCCTGCTGCTCATCGCGGGCGCGGCCGCCGGCGTCTCCGCTCTGCTCCAGGCGGACGCGGGCGGCTACTTCTCCACAGCCCGGCACCGGTTCACCACCTCCGGTGTGGCGCTCAAGACCGACGAGATCGACGTCGGCTCGTCGTCCGCGCACGCCGCCGACCCTGACCCGGACATCGGTGAATGGGCGCGCGTGCGTATCAAGGTCGAGGCGGTCGATCCGAACGTCCCCGTCTTCGTGGGCATCGGACCCAAGGACGAGGTCGAGGCGTTCCTCCGGGGCGCCGCCTACGACGACTTCGTCTCGGCCGAACTGAAGCCCTTCCAGGCGAGCTTCCGGCACGTCCCCGGAGCCGGCCACGCCGCGGATCCCACCCGCCGGACGTTCTGGGTCGCCTCGTCCGCGGGCACCGGCCCTCGGACCCTGACCTGGGACAAGACCCACGGCGCGTGGTCCGTCGCCGTCCTGCGTCTGGACGGCGCCCCGAACGTGGACGTGCGCGCCTCGATCGGCCTGCGCTTCGCCTTCCTGACCCCGGTTTCCCTCGTCTGCCTCGCGGCGGGGCTGCTCTGGCCGGCCTGGCGCATCACCCGCCGCCTGACCGGCCGCCGCCAAGAGGCACAGAACGCCCGAGCCGCGACGGCTGCGTGAGCCGCGACGGACGCGCGTGCCACGTCGGACGCGTGAGCCGCGACGGACGCGTGAGCCGCGACGGACGCGTGAGCCGCGACGGACGCGCGTGCCACGTCGGACGCGTGAGCCGCGACGGGGCGTGAGCCACGACGGGCGCGTGAGCCACGGCGTTCGGCCGACAAGGGGCCGGTCCGGGCGTTCCGCCCTCGGGCGGGCGGCGCGTGTGGTCAGGCTCGGAGGCGGAGGCCTCTCGGGGTCGGGTGGAAGCCGGCGGCTTCGAGCGCGGCGGCGAGCGGGGAGTCGTTGATGTCCTCCCCGTCGGCGCGCTCCACGGTCAGCTTGCCGAGCGCCCCCTCCCGGACGGCCAGGGCCAGCGCGTCCACCGCCGGTTGCAGGACGTCCGGATCATCGTCCCAGGTCAGAAGGGTCTTTCCGCCGCGTTCGACGTACAGGACGAGGCGGCCCCCGATCAGGACGACCAGCGCGCCCGCCTTCCGGCCGGGCTTGTGACCGCTCGCCGCCTCGTCCGGGCGGTCGGGCCAAGGGAGGGCCGCGCCGTAGACGTTCGCCGGATCGGCCGCCGCGAGCACGAGCGCGCGCTCGCCGGACTCCTGTCCGCGCGTGGCCGCCACCGGCGCGAGCGACCCGCCCAGCGAGGGCGGCCGTCCGTGCCCGGGCCGTCCGGCGCCGCTTCGGCCGGTCGTCGGGCCGCGAGAGGCGTCCGGCTCGTCCCAGCGATCGGGGAAGGCATCTGACGCGGACGACCCGCCGCCTCCGCCCGACACATCCTCCGCGGGGGATCCCCAGCGCTCGCTCGTGCCCTCCGCGGCCGACTCCCAGCGCCCGCCGGACGCGTCGTCGCTGGGGCCAGGTGCGTCCCAACGCCCGTCGGGAGCATCCGGTGCCGGGGTCTCCCAGAGGGATGCCGGAGGGGGCGGGGCGGCAGGTGGCGGGGAGGGGCGCAGGGCGCGTAGACGGTCCACGGCGCCCGGCAGGGCGAACTGGGCCGCGCCCAAGCCCTCCACGAAGTAGCCGCGCCGGCAGCGACCGGTCTCCTCGAAGGCGCGCAGGACGGGGTAGACGGCCGAGAAGCCGCCCGGAGTGCGTTCGGCCGCGACCGCGCCGCGGATGACGATGCCGTACCGGTCGAGCAGGGACTCGGCCAGCGCGTGCGAGCGGGCCGTGGGCGTGGTCTCGCGCTCGGGCAGCGGCCACCAGCGTCCGGCGACGGTGGGCGGGCCGGTGCGCGACGGCAGGACCGGACGGCCCCGCCGGGTCGCGCGGGCGCGGTGCGCGGGACGCCCGGAACCGAGCGCGGCACGCAGCGGGGCGAGGGTGTCGTTGGTGAGCAGGCCCGCCCAGACCAGGTCCCAGACGGCGGTGACCAGGTCGGCGTCGTTCACGGCGAGGCCGCGCTCCCGGTTCACCCGGTCGGAGAGCATGCGGAAGAACAGCGCGCCGCCGCCCTCCAGCAGTTCGAGAACCGCCTGGTGGACGGGCGTGAGCGTGATCTCGGCGGGTTCGGGCATGAGCAGCGGCGCGGTGTCGGCCAGGTACAGCGCGACCCAGCCGTCCCCGCCGGGAAGGCTGCCCTGACCGGCCCAGACGACCTCGCCGGACGAGGTCAGCTCGTCCAGCATCGCGGGCGAGTAGCCGGGCACGCGGGACGGCAGGATCAGCGACTCCAGCGCCGACGCCGGGACGGCCGACCCCTGGAGCTGCTCGACCGCCTGCACCAGCGCGTCGAGGCCGCGCAGGCGCGAGCCGCCCGTGATGCCGTGCCAGGCGGGCAGGAACCGGCCGAGCGCCTCGGGCGGGGACGGCTCGACCTCGGCGCGCAGCCGCGCGAGGGACCGGCGGCGCAGCGTCCGCAGCACCCCGCTGTCGCACCACTCGGACGTCAACGGGCCGGACACGGCCTCGACCGGCAGGAACTCGCCCTCGACCACGCGTCCGGCGGCGGCGAGCCTGCGCAGGGCCTCGGTCGCCACGGCCGCGCCGAGCCCGAACCGCGCCGCCACGGTGTCGGCCCGGAAGGGGCCGTGCGTGCGCGCGTACCGGGACACGAGGTCGCCGAGGGGGTCGTCCACCGGTTCGAGGAACGCCTCGGGCACCCCCACGGGCAGCGGGACGCCCAGCGCGTCGCGGAGCCGGCCGGCGTCCTCGATCGCGGCCCACCGCTCCTCTCCGGCGACGCGGACCCTGATGACCCGGCGCTCCTCCTCCAGCCGCGTGGCGTAGGGCGCGGCCTCGTGCGGGCCCGTGAGGCGGAGCCCGATCTCGGCCGTCGTGAGGGGGCCGAGTGTGCGCAGCAGATCGGCGACGCCCTCCAGGTCGTGCGCGCGGCGCTCGGGCGCGAGCCGCTGGAGCTCGCGCTCGGTGTCGGCGACGACCTCGGGATCGAGCAGTTCGCGCAGGTCGGCCTGGCCCAGCAGCTCCGAGAGGAGGGCCGTGTCGAGCGCGAGCGCCTGGGCACGGCGTTCCGCGAGCGGTGAATCGCCCTCGTACATGAACGCGCCCACGTAGTGGAACAGCAGGGACCGCGCATAGGGCGACGGCTCGTTCGTCTCGACCTCGACCATGCGCACCTTGCGTCCGGACAGGTCGCGCATGAGCTGGACGAGCCCCGGAACGTCGAACACGTCCTGGAGGCACTCGCGCATCGTCTCCAAGACGATCGGGAACGACGGGTACTTGCCGGCCACGCTCAGCAGTTGCGCGGCGCGCTGCCGCTGCTGCCACAGCGGCATGCGCTTGTCGGGGCGGCGGCGCGGCAGCAGCAGCGACCGGGCCGCGCACTCGCGGAACCGCGCCGCGAACAGGGCGGACCCGCCGAGCTCGTCCACGACGACGCGCTCGATCTCGTCGGCGTCAAAGGCGCACAGGTCCATGCCGGGCGGGTCGTCCATGTCGGGGATGCGGATGACGATGCCGTCGTCGGCGTGCATGGCCTGCGCGTCCACGCCGTAGCGCTCGCGCAGGCGGCCCGCCAGGGCGAGCGCCCACGGTCCGTG
>NZ_JBFAOF010000421.1:0-5844 GCF_040675125.1 Spirillospora sp. NPDC049652
CGCCGAGTCGCGCACCGTCCCCTACCCGGAGGCCGCGTCCCAGCGGATCTGGGCGGACCACCTACCTCGCCCTGCCCGGAGCCGGGGACGTGGACCCGCGCCTGCGGCTGTCGTCCGGCGTGGTGCGCGGCGGCGGGCTGCGCCAGATCACGCAGCCGGGACGGCGGGTGGCGGGCGGCCCACCGCGGAAGCCCGCGTCCGCCACACCCGGCGCGGCCGGTGCAAGTGCGGCCGGTGCGGTTGCGGCCGGTGGGCCTGCGGCGGTCGCGCCGCTCGGGGCGGCCGTAGCGGCCGGGGCGCGTCCGCGTCGTCCGGGGGCGGAGGCGTTCCCGCGCACGCGCGTCGAGTACAAGGCGCCCGCGTCGCGCGCGGCCTCCGCCGGCACACCGCCTCCCCCGGCGCGCGGCGCTTCGCGGGGCATGCCGATCGCCGCCTCACCCGCCGCGCCGGTCGCCGTCTCCCCCGCCGCGTCCCGGGCCGAACCGCCCGCACCGGCGGCGGGGGCGTCCGCGTCCTCGCCCGGCTCGCCGTCGGGTTCAGGGTCGGGGACGGGTTCGCCCGGACGCTCCATGCCCGAGCCGCCGCACGTGCTCGGCGTGAACTGCAAGAACCACCACTTCAACGACCCCCGCGCACGCTACTGCGCGGTCTGCGGGATCTCGATGATGCAGGCGACGCTCGCGCCCTTCAAGGGGCCGCGGCCGCCGCTCGGCCTCCTGCTGGTCGACGACGGCCAGACCGTCCCGCTCGCCGCCGACCTGCTGATCGGACGGGAGCCGCGGCACGCGCCCGAGGTCGCCGAACGGCGCGCGCGCCCGATGCGGCTGACCGACGACGACGGCTCGATCTCCCGCCGGCACACCCTGGTCTCGCTGGACGGCTGGCGGGTCCGCCTGGTCGACCTCGGATCGGTCAACGGCACGGCGGTCAAGCCGCCCGGCGCGCCCGACTTCGAGCGGATCCCGCCGCACACCCCGGTGCCGCTGGTCCCGGGGACGGTCGCCCGCATCGGCGCGTCCAGAACGTTCCGGTTCGAGTCGAACCGGGAACCCTGACCACACGTCCGATCTTCCGTCACATCCCGCGACCGGCCCACCGGAAGCGCACTTTCGCCCAACGCACCCCGCATCTGGCCATCCCCCCGAGTCCGGAAGGACGACCACACGCCATGCGAGCACGCTCCAAGAGCGGCGGCACCGCCTACGCTCACCCCCTCTTCTTCTGGGCGGGCTTCGTCGCCTGCGTCGCGGGTGTGCTGCTGCACCTGCCGATGTACCTGCACGCCAAGGACATGCACTACCACCTGAACGGCATGCCTATGGACACCCCGATGATGGTCGGGATGGTCCTCATCGTGCTGGGCCTGGTGGCCGTCGGCTACGGCCTGGTGCCGCGCGACTTCCTGAAGAACGCCCCGCCCGCGGAGCTGCGCGTCCGGGCCGAGGACGACTCGAAGCTGCGCCCGGCGCACATCGCGCTGGTCCTCGTGCTGACCGCGGCCGTCACCATCGACGCCATGAAGCCGATCTCGCTCGGGTTCACCGCGCCGGGCGTGGCCAAGGAGTACGGGCTGAAGTCGGCCCTCAACCCGCACGGCGACCTGCCCGTGGCGCTGCTGCCGTTCTTCGGGCTCAGCGGCACGGCCGTGGGCTCGTTCGTGTGGGGCTGGCTGGGCGACCGCATCGGACGCCGCGCGGCCATCCTGTTCGCCGGGGTCCTGTTCGTGACTACGGCGACGTGCGGCGCGATGCCGTCCTTCGGCTGGAACCTGGCCATGTGCTTCCTGATGGGCGCGGGCGCCGGCGGCATGCTGCCCATCACGTTCTCGCTGCTCGCCGAGACGATCCCCGGCCGGCACCGCGGCTGGCTGATGGTGCTCATCGGCGGGACGCTCGCGCTCGCCTACGTCGTGACCAGCTGGATGTCGGCCGAGCTCGTCCCGACGTACTCGTGGCGCATCCTGTGGCTGGCGGGCATGCCGACCGGGGTGGCCCTGATCCTGCTGAACCACTGGATCCCCGAGTCGCCGCGCTTCCTGCTCTCGCACGGCCGCGAGGAGGAGGCCCGCGCCGTCATGGCCCGCTACGGCGCGTCGCTGGTGCCGGCCACCGAGTCCGAGCCCGACCCCGAAGCCGCCGCCGACCCGAATGCGCGCGGCGGGTTCGGGCGGCTGTTCCGGCCGCCGTTCGCCGGCCTCACCACCGCCGTCGTCATCCTCGGGCTCGGCATCGGGCTGGTCACCTACGGCTTCCAGCTCTGGATCCCGTCCAACCTGCAGAAGCTCGGGCTCCCGCAGGCGACCGCGGACCGGGCGCTGCGCGACTCGGCGCTGCTCGGCCTGCCGCTGGTCTTCCTCGCCGCGGCCCTCTACGGGCTGTGGAGCGCGAAGAAGACGATCCTGCTGTTCACCGCCCTGGTCGCCGCCGCGCTCGCGGTGCTGACCTTCGCCGGGGACGACCTGGCCAAGCACCGCGACTGGCTGTACGTCCTGCTCGCCGGGCCGATCGTCGGGACGAGCGTCATCGCGTCCGTGCTGGCCGCCTACAGCTCCGAGATCTACCCGACCCGGATCCGCTCGCGCGGCTCGGGCCTGTCGGCCGGCGTCGGCAAGCTCGGCGGCGTCCTGGTGACGATCCTGCTGGTCGCGGGCATCGCCGCGCCGTCCATCGGGCTCACCGCGCTGCTCGGCGTCGTCCCGCTCGTCCTCGCCGTCATCGCGGTGGCGGTGTTCGGCGTCGAGACCCGCAAGTCCGCGCCGAAGGTGTCCGCGAGCGTCGCCACGGCCGAGACGTAAGACCCGGACGCCCGCAGACGTGACGGGCGGCGGTGCGGTGTCCCGGTTCGGCACCCGCACCGCCGCCCGTTGCTCGTTCGCGGTGCGCCGGAGGACGGCCGGGCCCGGAGGTTCCCGGGTCCGGCCGTCGTTCCGGTCCGGCGCTCAGCCCTTGAGGGCGGCGAGGGTGGCGTCGAGGTCGCCCGTCCGGGGACGGTTGTGCGGGAGCTTGGAGAGCATCGCGGCCATGGCGCAGGTGTTGCTGACGGCCGAGTAGACCAGGCCCGCCGCGACACCGCCGGACAGGATGAGCGCGGGCTTCCAGAACGCCCCCGCGACGGCCCCGGCCAGCACGAGGGAACCGGCCGTGAACCGGACCTGGCGGTCCATCGCCCAGACCGCGCGGCCCGCGCCGGGCTTGTGGACGTCGCGGCCGCCCTGCGCCCACGCCTGGGTGCCGCCGGACAGGGTGGCCACCTCGATGCCGAGCGCGGAAAGCCGCTCGCACGCCTGGCCGGACCGCGCCCCGGACGCGCAGACCACCAGCAGCGGGCCGCGGGCAGCGGCGGCCTGGAGGGCCTCGGTGGCCCGGTCGAGGCTGTCCAGGGGGACGTTGTGGGCGCCCGGCAGGTGGCCGGAGGCGAACTCGCCCGGGGTGCGGACGTCGACGATGGTCAGCTCCGCGAGGCGGGTCTGGGCCTGCTCGGGAGTGAGGGCGGTGATGGCCATGGTGTGGTGATCTCTTTCCGTTCCGGGTGATCGGACCCACCGTAGGATACGGGCCGGGGTATTCCGCCCCGGGGGTCCGTCGTGGGGTCGTCGTGGGGTCAGGCGAGCGCGTCGACGAGCATCAGGCCCGCGACGGCCAGGAGCATGAAGGCGAAGCCGCGCTGCAGGAGGCGTCCGGAGAGCCGGCACGCGAGGCGCCGGCCGTCGCGCGCGGCGAGGATCGCGGCCCCCGCGAAGGGGACGATCGTCGCCCAGTCGAGGTCGGACGCGGCGGCGCCGCGCGTGACCAGCGACGCCAGCGCGTTCACGGCGATGACCAGCAGGCTCGTGCCGATCGCCGCCCGCATGGGGAAGGCGAGCCGGGTGACCAGCGCCGGGACGACGAGGAACCCGCCGCCGACACCGAGCAGTCCGGTCAGCGCCCCGAGGCCGGCCCCCGTGGCCGCCGCCTTACCCGCGTGCGTCCGGGGCGTCCGGCCGTCCTCCTGGTCGTCCGCGTCCGGCGCGGCGGGCTCGGGCTTGGTGCGGGACGCGGACGTGGAGCGGAGCATGCGGACGGCCGCGAATCCGGCGACCAGCGCGAAGGCGGCGGTGAGGACGGGCTGCGGCAGGCGTCCCGCCGCGAGCCCGGCCACCGCGGCGGGCACGATCCCGGCCACCGCGAACAGCGTCCCCGCCTTCCAGCGCACGTTGCCCGCGCGGGCGTGCGCGAGGAGCGCGGTGACCGAGGTCACGGTGACGATGACGAGGCTGGCGGTGGTGGCCTGCGCGGGGGTGAACCCCAGCAGGTAGACCAGCGCGGGCACGGTGAGCATGCTGCCCCCCGCGCCGAGCGCGCCCAGCACCAGCCCCGCCACGGCTCCGCAGCCGAGGGCCAGGATCAGCGTGGTCATGCCACCGAGCCGGGGCGGCCGCCGGGGCCGGTGACGGGGAGTCCCTCGCGCGCCCAGGCGGACATGCCGCCCGTCACGTCCACGACGTCGACGCCGCGCCCGGCGAGGATCTGGGCGGCCTGCCGGGACCGGCCGCCGGAGCGGCAGATGGCCACGACCGGCTTGTCGCGGGCCGCGGCGGGCAGCTGGGCCCCGGCGGCCAGGCGGCTGAGCGGCAGGTGCAGCGCGCCGGGCGCGTGCCCCGCCTTCCACTCCCCCGCCTCGCGGACGTCGAGGAGGACGGCCTCGCCTGCCGCGACGCGCTGCCGCGCCTGCCTGGCGGAGATCCGGCCTCCGCCCGAGGAGCCGAAAAGGTTTCCGAAGATCATGGTGCTGTCCTCCTGTCGGTGCTCAGCGGGCGTCGGTTCCGGTGACGGTGAGCCCGGCGTCCACGGCGGCCTCGAAGCCGTCGTCGACGGCCACGACCTCGCGGCCCGCGGCGTCCAGCAGGGACGCGGCCGTCGCGGCGCGCAGCCCGCCCGCGCAGTGCACCCAGACCCGGCCCGCCGGGATCTCACCGGCGCGGTCGCGCAGCTCGTGGATGGGGATGTGGACCGAGCCCTCGACGAACCCGAGCTCCCGCTCGGAGTCGCGGCGGACGTCCAGGACGACCGGCCGCTCCCCGCCGTCGCGGAGCGTCGCGGCGAGGTCGGCGAAGGTGGCGCGGGGGAAGGACCGCGGCTTCTCGCCCTCGGGGAGCCAGTCGGCGGGTCCGCCGGTCGCGGCGGCGGCCGGCCGGTCGATGCCGACGCGGACCAGCTCGCGCTGCGCGTCCGCGATCTGCTCGGCGTTCTCGGCGAGCAGGGTGACGGGACGGCCCCACGGGATCAGCCAGGCCAGGTAGGTGGCGAGCTTGCCGTCGCCCTCGAAGTTGAACGACCCTGCGACGTGGCCGGCGGCGAAGGCGACGCGGCTGCGCAGGTCGACGACCCACTCCCCCGCGTCCAGCCGCGCGGCGATCTCGGCGGCGTCCGCGCGGCGCACCGGCGTGAGGTCCACCGGAGCCGGGCCCGCGGCGTTCACCGGGCCCATGTGGGCGTAGTAGGCGGGGATGTCGTCCAGCCCGGCGAGCAGTTCGGCGACGAAGGTGTCGACGTCCTTGGTCAGCGCGGAGTTGCGGGCGCGCTCGGTCCCGATCGTGGTCGAGTCGCCCTCGGCCTGGGAGGACGAGCAGAAGCTGCCGAACCCGTGCGTGGGCAGGACCCGGACCTCGTCGGCGAGCTCGTCGGCCAGCCGCCGGACCGACGCGTGCTGCGCCCGGGCCAGCCGCTCGGTGAGCCGCGGCTCGACCAGGTCGGGGCGTCCCACCGAGCCGATCAGCAGGGACCCGCCGGTGAAGGCGGCCACGGCCCGGCCGTCCTCCTCCAGGACGTAGGTGGTGTGGTGCGGGGTGTGGCCGGGGGTGGCGAC
>NZ_JBFAOF010000422.1:0-5841 GCF_040675125.1 Spirillospora sp. NPDC049652
GTCGCTGGCCGCGATGGTGGCGCTGGGACCGGTCGCGGCCCGTCCGGCCGCGGCCCTCATCGGCATGCCCGCGGCGCGGCTGCGCGGCGTGCCCGGACGGCTCGCCCGCGAGAACGCCGTGCGCACCCCGCGCCGCACCGCCGGGGTCGCGACCGCGCTGATGATCGGCGTCGGCGTGGTGACGCTGCTCACCGTCTTCGCCGGGTCGATGCGCGCGTCCCTGGAGGACGGGGTCGCGGGCTCGTTCCGGTCGGGGCTGGTCGTGAACGGCGGGAGCAACGACACCGGCGGGTTCGAGCCGTCCCTGGCCGCGCGCGCCGCCGCTCTGCCGCAGATCCAGACCGCCGCGGGCCTCGGCAAGGGCGCCGCCCGCGTGGACGGGCGCTCCGCCACGGTCGGCGTCGCCGATCCCGCGCGACTCGGGAGCGTGCTGCGTCTGGACGTCACGTCCGGCGCCCTCCCGTCCGACCCGGCTCCCAGCACGGGCGCGCCGTCCGCAGCGGGGGCCGGGCAGCCGGGGCCGAGGGTGCTGGCGGTCGGGAAGAAGGTCGCCGACGAGCGGAAATGGCACGTCGGGTCGGCCGTGACCGTGACCTTCTCGGACGGTTCGCGCGTGCCCATGACGGTCGGGGCGATCTACAAGCGCACCGACCTCGCGGGGGACTACCTCGTCCCGCGGACGGTCTGGGCGGAGCACAACCGGAGGCCGCTCGACCTCGCGGCGTTCGCCCTGCCCAAGCCGGGCGTGTCCGAGGGAGACGCGCGGGCGGCGCTCACCTCGCTCGCCCGCTCGTACGGCGCGCCGGATGTCCAGAACCGGACGCAGTACGTCGCGGCGCAGACCGAGCAGATGAACGCCTTCCTCGGCATCGTGTACGTGATGCTGGCGCTCGCGATCGTGATCGCCCTGCTCGGGATCGCCAACACCCTCGCCCTGTCGGTCCACGAGCGGACGCGTGAGCTCGGCCTGCTCCGCGCGGTCGGCGCGACCCGGCGGCAGCTGCGCGCGATGATCCGCTGGGAGTCGCTCATCGTGTCGCTGTTCGGCACGGCGGGCGGCGCGGGCTTCGGCCTCTTCCTCGGATGGGCCCTGGCCAGCGCGTTGTCGAACCCGTTCGCGGTCCCGGCCGTCCCCCTCGTGGTGATCCTTCTGGTCGGCGCGGTCGCCGGCGTCCTGGCGGCGCTGCGGCCCGCCCGGCGCGCCGCCAAGCTGCCCGCACTGACCGCCGTGGCCTCTGCGTGAGGTCCGTCCGGACGCCGTCCGCTCCCTGACTCACCCCAGGGGCGGACGGCGTCGCCGGCCTCGTGCGCGCGGGGGTGGGGCACAGGGGCCGCCCGACCGGGCCTGGGGGCTGAGCGGGTGGTGCGGCGCGGGATGCGTGGGTTTGCCTGGATAGGCTGGTGCAATGCAGGTCAACCAGTCGGGCAAGCTCGCGAACGTCTGTTACGACATCCGGGGTCCGGTCCTGAAGCGCGCCAAGGAACTCGAGGCGCAGGGCAACCGGATCCTCAAACTGCACATCGGCAACCCCGCCCCGTTCGGCTTCGAGGCCCCGCCCGAGCTGCTGCAGGACATGATCCGCAACCTGCCGGAGGCGCACGGGTACAGCGACTCCAAGGGCATCCTGCCCGCGCGCCGCGCCGTGGTCCAGCGCTGCGAGGAGACCGGCATCGCCGGAGTGGACGTCGAGGACGTCTATCTGGGCAACGGCGTCTCCGAGCTGATCGTGATGACCCTCCAGGCGCTGCTGGACGACGGCGACCAGGTGCTCATCCCCACCCCCGACTACCCGCTGTGGACGGCCGCGGCGTCGCTGTCGGGCGGCGTCCCGGTGCACTACCGGTGCGACGAGGCGGCGGGCTGGGCCCCGGACCTGGCCGACATGGAAGCCAAGATCACCGACCGCACCCGGGCGATCGTGATCATCAACCCGAACAACCCGACCGGCGCGGTCTACCCGCGCGAGGTGCTGCTCGGGATCACCGAGCTGGCCCGCCGGCACGGCCTGCTGATCTTCGCCGACGAGATCTACGACCGCATCCTGTACGACGGCGCCGAGCACACCTCGATCGCCTCGCTGGCCCCCGACCTGCTGTGCCTGACCTTCGGCGGGCTGTCGAAGAACTACCGGGTGGCCGGGTTCCGGGCCGGCTGGGTGATCCTCTCCGGACCGAAGGAGCACGCCGAGTCCTACATCGAGGGCCTGGACATCCTGGCGAACATGCGGCTCTGCCCGAACGTCCCGGCGCAGTACGCCGTCCAGGCGGCGCTCGGCGGGAAGCAGAGCATCGACGAGCTCGTCCTGCCGACCGGCCGCCTCGGCGAGCAGCGCGACCGGGCCGCCGAGATGCTGAACGGCATCCCGGGCGTGAGCTGCGTCCGGCCGGAGGGCGCGCTCTACGTGTTCCCGCGCCTGGACCCCGAGATGTACCCGGTCAAGGACGACGTCCGGTTCGCGTTCGAGCTGCTGGAGCAGCAGAACATCCTGGTCGTGCAGGGCACCGGCTTCAACTGGCCGACGCCCGACCACTTCCGGATCGTCACCTTGCAGTACGCCGACGAGCTGGAAGAGGCGATCGGCCGGATCGGCGACTTCCTGGGGACCTACCGCCCCTGACCCTCAGGGGGGCGTTGCCTGGCTTGCCTGGGGTTGCCTGGCGGCTGGTGAGACTTCCCTGGCGGGCGGGAGGCCGAGAACTCACTCGGCGTCCCGCTCGTCGTCGTTCTCCGCCCCGGCGGCCTGGTCCAGGCGGCGCAGCGCCCCCCGGACGGTCTGCGGGTCGGTGGTGGCCCAGAACGGCGGCAGTGAGGACTTGAGGAAGCCGCCGTAGCGCGCGGTCGCGAGCCTCGGGTCGAGGATCGCCACCACGCCCCGGTCGTCCATCGAGCGCAGCAGGCGGCCCGCGCCCTGCGCCAGCAGGAGCGCCGCGTGCGTCGCCGCCACCGCCATGAAGCCGTTCCCGCCGCGCGCCGCGACCGCGCGCTGGCGGGCGGACGCCACCGGGTCGTCCGGGCGCGGGAACGGGATCCGGTCCATGATCACCAACTGCAGCGACGGGCCCGGGACGTCCACGCCCTGCCAGAGCGACAGGGTGCCGAACAGGCAGGTCCGCTCGTCCTCGGCGAACTGCTTGACCAGCAGGGACGTGGAGTCCTCGCCCTGGCAGAGCAGCGGGTGCGACAGGTGGTCCTTCAGCTCGTCGGCGGCCTGCCGGGCGGCCCGCATCGACGAGAACAGGCCGAGCGCGCGGCCTCCGGCGGCCTCGATCAGCTCGGTGATCTCGGTCAGGTAGGCGTCGGGGAGGCCGTCGCGTCCGGGCTGGGGCAGGTGCCGCGCCACGTAGAGGATGCCCGAGCGGGGGTGGTCGAAGGGCGAGCCGACGTCGATGCCCGTCCAGGCGAGTTCCTTGCTCTTGCCCTTCGTGTCCGCGGCCTCGTCCTCGGTGGGGTTCGCGTCGGCGCCGCGCTGGTTCGGGACCTCCAGCGGAGGCAGGCCCCACTGGCGCGCGAGTGGCTCGAAGGACCCGCCCAGCGTGAGCGTGGCGGAGGTCAGCACGGCCGTGCGCTTCTCGAAGAGCGTGCTGCGCAGGAGCCCGCCCACCCCGATCGGGGCCACGTGCAGAGTCGGCGGACGCTTCGGACGCCCGTCCTGGACGAACGGCTTCTCCAGCCAGACGACCTCGTTCCGCGCCGCGATCTCGACCTGGTACGACTCCAGCAGCCGGACGGACGTGTCGTGCAGATCCTCCAGCGCCGAGCGCGCCGCCTTGCGCGCGCCCGCGTCGGCCGGGTCCATCTCCTTCTTCTCCGGGCCGATCGCGGTGAGGCAGGCGTGCGCGGCGTCCCGGACGACGGCGAGCGCGTTGCCGAGCGCCTCCGGCAGGACGTCCATGCGCCCGGCGGGCAGTTCCTCCAGGAGGAGGGTCAGATCTTCGGCGGACCCCTTGAGCCGGTCGGCGACGCCCTCCTCGACGAGCCGTCCGCAGCGCCGCGCGGTGGCGTCCACGGCCGAGGCCGAGATGTCGCCCGTCGCCACGGCGGTGACGCGGTCGACCAGCTCGTGGGCCTCGTCCACGATCACGACGTCGTGCTCGGGGAGGACCTGGAACTCCTCCAGCGCGTCGATCGCGAGCAGCGCGTGGTTGGTGACGACGATGTGCGCCTCACCCGCCTGGGCGCGGGCCAGCTCCGCGAAGCACTCGGTGCCCTGGGGGCAGCGCGTCGCCCCGAGGCACTCCTTGGCCGTGACCGCGACCTGCCGCCAGGCCTGCTCGGTCACACCGGGGACCAGCTCGTCCCGGTCGCCGGTGGTGGTCTCGTCCGCCCACTCGTTCAGGCGCTTCACCTGGCGGCCGAGCACGGACAGCTGCTGGGGGTCGAAGAGGCCGTGGTCGTCGTCCTCCTCCGGCGCACCGGTCTGGACGCGGTGGAGGCACAGGTAGTTGCGGCGGCCCTTGAGGATCGCGAACTTCAGCTCGGTGCCGAGGAGCGGCCGCAGGGCCTCGGCGAGGCGCGGCAGGTCGCGGTCGACGAGCTGGCGCTGGAGCGCGATCGTCGCGGTCGAGACCACGACCGTCCGGCCCGTGGTCACCGCGTGCCGGATGGCCGGGATCAGGTACGCGAGCGACTTCCCGGTGCCCGTGCCGGCCTGCGCGGCCAGATGCTCGCCGCTGTGGAGCGCCTGCTCGACGGCCTCCGCCATGGCCACCTGGCCGGACCGTTCGGCTCCGCCGATGGCCTGCACGGCGGCGGAGAGGAGCGCGGCGGTGTCGGGCACGCGCCCGGTCTTGGCGGGACGCGCGGAACCGGCCGAATCCTCGGCGTCGGTGTCGGCGGAGCTGGAGAGCAGATCAGGGGCGGGCACGACGCCCAACGCTACCGCCCGTCCGCCGTGCTCGCGGCCAAGCCGGCGCGGTTCACCGCCCGGCACCCCCTCCGTGACCTGAATCATTTTCCGGCCGTCCGGTGCGGGCGGCCTGAGCGTGGCGCGAGGACGCCTGCGGGCGGATGTCCGCTGGGACGGGGTGGCGCGTTAGGGGTGCCCCTGGGACTGAGCGGTCCGCCGCGTCCGCGAAGATACATCTGTGTCTGATGCTGAAAGAGAAGTCCTGACCTGGGAACTGTTCGGCACCGCCGGCCGCGAGCTGGCCACCATGGTCGCCGAGAGCGGCTACCAGCCGGACCTGATCCTGTCGATCGCGCGCGGGGGCCTGTTCGTGGCCGGATCGCTCGGCTACGCCCTGGACGTCAAGAACCTGCACGTCATGAACGTCGAGTTCTACACCGGCGTGGACCAGCGCCTCGACATGCCCGTCATGCTCCCGCCCGTCCCCGCCCCGGTCGACCTGTCGGGCGCGCGCGTCCTGGTGGCCGACGACGTCGCCGACACCGGCGCGACCCTCAAGCTCGTCCGGGACTTCTGCGCCGACCACGTCGCCGACGTCCGCTGCGCCGTCGTCTACGAGAAGCCCCACTCCACGGTGAAGTGCGAGTACGTGTGGCGGCACACCGACCGCTGGATCAACTTCCCGTGGTCAACGCTGCCTCCCGTCGTGCAACGGGAGGACCAGGTCTTGGACGCCTGACGGCGATTACGGGCACGGCCTGGAACGGTCCTTGGTTGGCTGGGTCCCCCTGCTGGATCCGGCCCGCCAGGAGCGTTGTTGAAGCCCTTCCGCCCCACGCTGCTCGTCGTCCTGGGCCTGGCCGCCTCGGCCGTCCCGCCCTCCCTGGCCTCGCCGGGACGGCATTCCGGCGTGAGCGGCGCGGGAGGGCCCGGCGGCACGAGCGGCGTCGGGCATCCCGGTCGCGCGACTGGCTTGGCGGCACGCCCGGGTGCG
>NZ_JBFAOF010000423.1:0-5828 GCF_040675125.1 Spirillospora sp. NPDC049652
GTCACGCGGCGCGGACGCGTCCGCTGGGAGCTGGCGCGCGCCCGGGTGGCGGGCGTCGGCATCGACGACGCCGCCGAGCGGATGCCCCGGCTGGTCGTGTGGAGCCCGACCGGACGCGTCCTGCGGCAGGTCACCTTCCCGCCCGACCTGGCCGAGCTGAGGCGCGCCTGCGAGCGCTACGGCCTGCCCTGGGGCCCGCCGGACGCCGACCACCCCACGCCCCCGCCCCCGGAGCTCTAGCGCCGAGCCCACGGGCCGGCGCGGTGCCGCTCGTTAGAGCGGGGCCCGAAGCGGCCAGGACTCCAGCGGCTCGTATTCGACCTGGGTGCGCCCCTTCCCGGGCAGCAGGCTGCGGACGAGGTGGACGCTGTCGGCCGTCCACGGCGTGCCCGCGAACGACGACATCGGCTCCAGCAGCGGCCGGACGTCCACCGGATGGCGGCTGCGCGCAAGGGTGAGGTGCGGGCGGAAGGCGCTGTGCCGGTCGGGGAGCGTTCCGGCGCGGCGTCCCGCGGCGGCGGTCGAGGCGGCCAGCCCGGCCAGGTCGCGGCGGTCGCCGTAGAGGCCCGTCCAGAGCACCCGCGCGTGCGCGCCGCCGCCCGGGAAGGCACCGCCGCCCGCCAGTGACAGCCGGAGCCGGTCGTGCCGCGCGGACGCGCGCTGCAGGCGGGGAAGCAGGCGGTCGAGCGTCCGGTCCTCCACGTCGCCGAGGAAGGCGAGCGTGACGTGCAGCAGCTCGCGGCGCGTCCAGCGCAGCTCGGGCACCGTCTCCCGCAGCGGCCCGACGAACGCCTCCAGCTCGTCCAGGACGGCCGGTGGGGGCAGCAGCGCGACGAACAGCCTCATGCGTACGCCCGGGGTGCCACGTCCGCCAGCCTCTCAGCCCGGACGGGCCTTGTCACGCGAACACCGCCTCCCACGTGCGCCGTCGGCCTCCGCCGACGCCCCGCGCCGCGCGCCACCGGTCACCGCCACCGGTCACCGGCATCGGCAGCGCGCCGTCCGGTTCCGGCCGCTGCGCGCGGGGTCAGCGGCCGGCGGTCGCGGCGAGGAGGCGGGTGAGCGTCGGCCGGATCTCGGCGCGGGGCATGGCCGCGAGCGCGATGCCCACGGTCGCGGCGAAGGCGATCAGGCCGCCGACGACCACGGACGCCCGGGGGCCGAACGCCTGCGACATCCAGCCGACCAGCGGCGCGCCGAGCGGGTTGGTGCCGAGGAAGACCAGCATGTAGAGGCCCATCACCCGGCCGCGCATCTCCGGCTCGACGCCCAGCTGCATCATCGCGTTCGCCGAGGTCGTGAAGGTCATCATCGCGATCCCGGCGGGCACCAGGGAGATCACGTAGGACCAGTACGTCGGCATCAGCCCGCCGACCGTGACGAGCGCCGCGAAGACCAGCGCCGCCCCGATCAGCATCCGGAACCGGGGCCGGGTCGCCCGCCGGGCCGCCAGCAGCGCCCCGGTGAGCGCGCCGACCGCCATCATCGTGGACGCCAGCCCGAACGTGGACGCCCCGGAGTGGAACACCTGCCGGGAGATCAGCGCCACCGTGATCTGGAAGTTCATCGCGAACATCGACACGACGCCGATGAGGACGAGCACCAGCATCAGGTCGGCCCGTCCGCGCACGTACCGCAGGCCCTCCCGCAGCTGCCCCTTGGCCCGGGCGACCGGCTCCACGGTGCGCAGCTCGCCGGTCCGCATCAGGTACAGCCCGAGCAGGACGGCCGCGAACGAGGCCGCGTTGACGAAGAAGACCGGCCCGGTGCCGATCGCCGCGATCAGCACGCCGGCCACCGCCGGACCGACCAGCCGGGCGCCGTTGAACGTGGCGCTGTTCAGCGCGATGGCGTTGGGCAGGTCCTCGCGGCCGACCATCTCGACCACGAACGACTGCCGCGTCGGGTTGTCCACGACGGTCGCGAGGCCCAGCAGGAACGCCAGCACGTAGACGTGCCAGACCTGGGCCGTCCCGGTGGCGGCGAGCACGCCGAGGACCAGCGCCAGCAGGCCCATCGCCGTCTGGGTGAGCATCAGCACCCGCCGCTTCGGGTACCGGTCGGCGATGACCCCGCCCCACAGCCCGAACAGCAGCAGCGGCAGGAACTGCAGCCCGGTGGTGATCCCGAGGGCGCTGCCACCGTTGCCGTGCGCCAGTTCCAGGACGAGCCAGTCCTGGGCCACGCGCTGCATCCAGGTCCCCGTGTTGGACACGACCTGGCCGCCGGTGAACAGCCGGTAGTTCCGGTTCCGCAACGACCGGAACATCCCGTTCCGCGCCTCGGTCTCGTCAGCGGGCCGCTCAGTGCTCTCGGCCGTCTCGTTCGTCTCGTTCGTTTCGTGCGCGGACCGTCCGGTCCGCCGGGTCTCCTCCGCCGTTCCGGTCCCGAGGGCCACCGTCACGCAGACACACCTCCGCAGCAAAAGTCATTTACTTTGCTAACGATATGCCCGCGCTTGGTATTCCGCCATCGTGCGGCGGCGGCTCTCTCAGGGCGTCCGGGCGCCCTCAGGCGCCCACAGAGACGCCGGAAGTCGCCCCCGGTGGCCGGGGCGGGGCGTCAGCTGGAGCGGCTCAGCTTGTCCAGAACGGGGGCGGCTCGGTGCAGGATGTCGCGTTCCTCGTCGGTGAGCTCGTTCAGGCGGCGGGCGAGCCACTGCTCCTTGCGGCGGCGCTCCTCGGCGAGCAGGGCGTGCCCGGCTTCGGTCGTGGCCAGCACCGCCTGGCGGCCGTCGGTGGGGTGCGGGGTGCGGGCCAGCAGCCCCTGGTCCTCTAGGAACGCGATGACACGGGTCATCGACGGCGGCTGGACCTTCTCGTGGTCGGCCAGCTCACGCGGCGTCATGGAACCGTGCCGGGCCAGAGCGGCGAGGGCGGCGAACTGGGTGAGGGTCAGCGGCGGCCTGGCGTCGTCGGGACGGGCCGGACGCAGGGTGCGCAGCCGCCGGGACAGGCGCGCGACGGAGATGCGCAACTCCTCGGCCAGGCCGGCGGTGGTGGTGTCCAACGGTCAGTGCCCTCTCCCTGCGGTCCCGGTTTCCATCGTCCCACGTCGACGCCGTTTCCGAACCGGCCCGGCGCCCGGAACGGGGGGCGCAGCGCCTAGGCTGATGGCATGAGCCGTCCGCGCCGCCCCGACCCGTCGCCGCCCAGTCGGCCCAGCGCCGGTCCGGCCAGGCGTGCACGACGGTCACCGGCCTCGGCTCGCCGAGCTTCTCCAGCCCGAACGCCTTGCGGTACTCGGCGCGCGCCGCGTCGCTCAGCACCGGGACCGAGGTGACCTCGCCGCCGGTGATCCGCTCGACCAGCCGCAGGTAGGCGCGGACGGCCTCGGTCTCGGGCGGGTCGGCGAGCAGCGTGAGGACGCGGCGCTCGGCGCGGTCGGGCTCGTAGGGGACCCGGATCGGCCGCGTCTCCTCCGCGCCCGGGATCCGTTCCGCCGGGTCGTTCCCGCGGCCCAGGCGGGCCGGCCCGTCGCCGGACGCCTGGCGGAGGCTCGCGTCGGACAGCACGGTCGTCAGGCGCAGGTCGCCGGTCGCGGCGTCGTGAATGTCCTCGTACAGCGTCCGCTCCTCGGTCGCCCGCTGGGCGGACCCGCTGGACATGACCAGGACGTGGCCGACCGACAGCGCGATGACCTCGCGCAGCTTCTCCGAGGGGTCGCTCGGGGTGTCGATCAGCACCAGGTCGTAGGCCGACTCGTCGATCGCCGTCCGGACCCGGCGGGCCAGCTCGCCCGCGGAGATGCTCCAGTTCAGGTCGGCCTGCTCGGCGTTCCCGTGCTCGGCCGTCGCCACGTCCACCGGGACGGCGCTCCCCGGCGGGCGGAACCGCCGGATCGCCCAGCGCCCCCGGCGCCCCGCCGTCAGCTGGTCGAGCAGCCGCCCCAGCTCCCCGGCGGTGGACGGCACGCCGCCGTCGAACCGTTCGAGGTAATGCGCCACCCCGGGGTCCTCGCGACTCCAGTCGATGACCAGAACCCTTTTCGCCGCGCCCGCGAGAATGAGCGCGGTATTCACCGCGGCCGCGCTTCTGCCGAGCCCGCTCACCACCGCGGTGAAGACCACCGCCCGCGCGCGCACCGGATCACTCACACGGCCTCCTCACCGGCCGTCCGCCGCAGCATCCGGAGGAAGACGCCCGACTCGTTGTCGAACGCCGCGCATCGCGGACCCCCGTGCTCCCGCTCCCTGAGGACCCTGCGCAACGCCGCGTCCAGCACCGTCCCGGGGAGCCCGTCCGGCGGTTCCCCGGGCGGGGTGACCTGCGGGTCCGGGCGCGCGGTCTCGGTCATCCTCACCGTCCGGGTGCAGCGGCCAGCGTCATGACTCACCAAGAGCAGCTTCCCACAGGACGCCGGTAAGAAAAGTGCCAAGCGACACGGAAAGAAGAAAATGGCCGAAGTAGGCTCAATACATGATCACCGTCGCCGGTGAGCTCCCGCCGCCCCCGCCATTGCGACAGTTCATCATCAAACTCCACGGCCGCTGCAACCTGGCGTGCGACTACTGCTACGTGTACGCCAAAACCGACCAGCGCTGGAAGCACCGCCCCCCGCTCATGGACCACGCCACCGTCCAGGCCGTCGCGGACCGGATCGCCGAACACGCCCGCGCGCACCGGCTGCCCGACGTCTCGGTCGTCCTGCACGGCGGCGAGCCCCTGCTCGCCGGCCCGCGCCGCGTCGAGGACGCCGTGCGCACCATCCGCGACACCGTCGGGACCCGCGTCGACTTCTCCGTCCAGACCAACGGGACCCTGCTGACCGACCGCTTCCTGGACCTCTTCGACGAGCTGGACGTCCTGGTCGGCGTCAGCCTCGACGGCGACCGGGCCACCCACGACCGGCACCGCCGCACCCACCGCGGCGGCAGCCACGACCGCGTGGCGCGCGGACTGGCCGCGCTCACCGCGCCCCGCTACCGGCACCTGTTCAGCGGCCTGCTCTGCGTGGTCGACGTGGCCGCCGACCCCCTCACCGTCTGGGACGCCCTGCGCGAGTCCGCACCCCCGACCGTGGACCTCCTGCTGCCGCACGCCACCTGGACGGCCCCGCCCGCCGCCCCGCCCGGCGCCCACGCCGCATGGCTGACCGCCGTCTTCGACCGCTGGTTCGCCGAACCGCCGGCGACGCACGTCCGCCTGTTCGAGGAGATCATCCACGTCCTGCTCGGCGGCGCGTCCGCGCTCGGCAGCGTCGGCACCACCCCGCTCGGGATGGTCGTCATCGAGACCGACGGCATGATCGAGCAGTGCGGCAGCCTCGCGGTCGCGTTCGAGGGCGCCGCGGACCTCGGCCTGGACGTCGTCCACCACGACTTCGACACCGTCCTGCGCCACCCCGCCGTCATCGAGAGCCGGCGCGGCGCGGCCGGCGTCCCGACCCCCTGCCGCCCCTGCCGGTGGGCGACCACCTGCGGCGGCGGCCACCCCTCCCACCGCTACCGCCACGGCTCGGGCTTCGACCACAGGTCGGTGTACTGCACCGACCTGGACCTCCTCTACAGCCACATCCACCGGACCCTCCAGACCAGCCTCGCCGCCCCGCCGGCCGCTCTCGACAGAACCCACTGACCCGCGCGCCGGCACCGTGAGCGGGTGCGCGCCGGCACCGCGGACGGGTCAGACGGTGAAGCCGGTCAGGCCGGCGGTCTTCCCCGCCTCGCGGAGCTGTTCGGACGTGACGCCCAGCGCGCCGGTGAGGTCGGCGTCCGTGAGGTCCGCGCGGGTGAGGTCGGCGTCGGTGAGGTCGGCGCGGGTGAGGTTCGCGCCGGTGAGGTCGGCGTCGGTGAGGTCGGCGCGCGTCAGGTTCGCGCCGGTGAGGTC